>DATJUR010000067.1:0-18028 GCA_035502215.1 Acidimicrobiales bacterium
GCCCCGCTGGGCTGGCCCGACGACTTCGTGGCGGCCGTGGCGTCGCACCGCACGAGTGCGCGCTGGCCCGCCTACGAGCACCGCAGTTCCGACAAGATCCGCCAAACCCTGTGCTATCGAACGACTGACCTGTACGTCCAAGAGCACCTGAACATGACCCCGCTGTCGGTCTCCTCGGACCGCATCGGCGTGGTCGCCATGCGTGCGGCGCGACTCCAGAGCTTGTGGGTGCGCCGCTGGGGCGGGGTCGAAGAGCGCGACGGCACCGGACGTCTTATCGAGACCTATCCTGCCGCCGCCCTGTCGGTGTGGGGCTTGCGCCAACCACACGGCACTCCCTACAAGGGTGGGCGCGCCAGCGAGCGCGAAACCCGCCGCGAGACGCGACGAGAGATCCTGGCCAGGATCGTGGGCGAGACGCACGCCTGGCTCAGCATCGACGACGACGTGCGCGTGGGGGCGGTGAACTCTGACCATATCTTTGACGCGGTGATCTGCGCGCTCGTGGCATTGGCCGCGCGCGCGAAGCTGACCGGTGAGGTCCCCAGCGACGCGCGCGACGCGGCCCGGCGCGAAGGGTGGATTCACTTTCCCAAGGACCGCCAGTCGCTCTCGGCACTCGGCGGCGTGCTGCCCGCAACCTAGCGGGACGACGTGAGGTCCTTCTGCCAGGTCACGTTGCCCCCGGTGGGCAGGAACCCGAGGGCCTCATTCACCGCGATCATGGGCGCATTCAGTGAGTTGTTCGAGGTGTAGATCCGCTGGGTTAGGTAGCCACCGGACTCGAGGAGCCGCATCGTGGCGACCTTGAGCAGCGCGCCTAAGCGGTGGCCGCGGTGCGCGCGCACCACGAGCGTGTCCCACTGGTAGGCGGTCCCGGGTTGCTCTCGCGACACGGTGAGTTCACTGAAACCCACGAGTTCGCTGCTCTCGCGGTGGCGAGCGGCTGCGACGAGCAGATCGCGGCCCATCTGATTGACCCGGTCTTCGTGGTGGCGAAAGCGAGCGTCGTCCCATACTTCTTTCTCAGCCCCGTAGCCCGCGTCGGGCACCTCAACGGGCATGACGGCCTTGACGCGCGCGAGGCCGCTGAGTAGCTCTAAGGGAGCTCCATTGCGCCACGACAGGATCTCGTAGTCCCGTGCGAGGGGTCCATAGAGGTTCTCGAGTTGCTCAAGGGCCCCGGCGGGTCGCGGCCAGGAGAGCTCGCGAACGACGTTTTCTTCGGCGACGTGATACGCGTGCAACGGTGCAAAGTGGCGACTGGGACCGGCGTAGAGGTCGCGTTCGTCTTCTCGGACGTTGAAGATGAGCGTTCGTCGCCCGAGGGCGCGCGCTCGATCCTCCAGGTGGGCGAGCGTGGCTGATCCGTGGCCCTGGCGTCGCTGGCGAGGGTCGACAAAGAGATTGGCGCGAATCCACTCGAGGTTGTCGGTGCGCGTGACCTCCAGGGCGCCGACGGCGCGGGGCGCGTGCGCGGGGCCGTAGGAGAAGATCTCGACGTACGACGGGGCGTCGAGGTCAAGGGCTCGGGCTCGCCACTCCTGGGGGAGCCACCCGTCGCGACGACCGCGGCTGTCGGCGTGTTCACTGCGCTCGAGCACGCCGAACCACGCCGTGAACTCGTCGTCGTCGCGTGCGTCGACTCGCGCGAAGCGCGTGTTAGCTCGTGGCGAGTTCACGGCCGTCGGCGCGAGCGCTGATGTGTCGACGCAGGTCCATCATCATCAGGCCTCCCACGAGTGCGGTGAGCCCGGTGCCGAGCGGCCACCAGTCACCGACGTGCAAGGAGAAGTACAAAGCGGTGATCGCGGGGGCGACGGTACCCGAGATGCCCCACGACACACTGGCCGCGGCGTTGTAGCGACCCCGCAAGTGTTCTGGCGCGATGTCGTTGACGATCGCTGAGCCCACGGGCTGGAGCATCGTTTCGCCCACGGCGAACACGACCATACCTAGACACAGCAAAGGAATCGACGCGACCCCCGGCAGATCCAGGGTCGACTCCAGAATGATCCAGAACAAGAACCACAACGCCGCGACCAGCCCCATGACGCGCGTGCGGCTGTGACCTTCGATGCGATTGAGCACCCAGAGCTGGGCGAGGACGATGGTCGTGGTGTTAAAGAAGAAGATGACCCCGATGGAGTGCACCGAGAGCTTGAGATTATTCACCACGAAGAGGCTGAGTCCCGCGTCGAGCGAACCGTAGCCGCCCACCATCAAAAACACCGACGCCACGACGTAGCGAATCATTCGCGTATCGCGCGCTACGACTCCCCAGCCCTCGCCGCTCGTGAGCGGATCTTGGTGATGCTCCTTGATCGGACCGCCGTGCTTGCGCAACGTGAGGTAGAAGAAACCCGTCAGCAGTGTCACCCCCGCATTAAAGATATAGAGGGCGACGAACGTGTCGGGCTGACGAATGTCGACCACCGCGGCCGAGATGAGTGCACCAAAGCCGATGCCGAGATTGACCAGCATGAAGTTGACGCCAAAAGCGCGCTGGCGGTGATCGGGCAGGACGAGTCGGCTCAGCATGGTTGAACCGGGTCCCCAGCCCGCGCCGCCGAAGACCGCCACCAACAATGCCGCCAGAGTGGCCTGCTCGTGGGTATGGGCGAAGGCCCAAAAGACGAGCGCGATCGCATCGGCGCCGTAGGCGAACAAGATGACGCGCAGGGGGCCGATGCGGTCGGTGGCCGTGCCCCACAGGGGCGTGCTCGCGAGACCGACCACGGCCGAGAGCGCGAGGAGCAGCGTGGCGAACGCCGTCGAGAAGTGACGCACATTGTGCAGGTAGACCACGAACAGTGAGAGCGTGAGACCGTTGCCGATACACCCGATGAACGTGCAGGTATAGAACCGCCGCAGCGGTCCACGGATCGATGAGCGAAAGTCGATCGGAACGAGGGCTTCGAGAAGCTTCACAGGAGGTACAAGGCTACCGGAGGACTGTGCCATGACTTGTGCGGCGTATCACATGAGTGAAGAGAGACGTCGACGATGAGAGTTAGGCTTCGGGCGTACGTGCGGTGAATAAGTGAGAGGTGCCAGCGACGTGAGCACTCGAGCGCCCAAGAGTCGAGTTGATCTGTTGGAAGAGATCTCTCCCGACGTCGAACGGCTCTATAACCGTCACATGGCGTCACCTCGCCTGTGGTACCCCCACGAGCAGATCAACTGGGGCGAGGGCGAGGACTTCAAGGATCGACCCTGGTCGCCCGAGGACTATCCCGTGGGCGACGGCGTGCGCTCGTCAATCTACGTGAACCTGCTCACCGAGGACAATCTGCCCTACTACACCTCGCACATCCTCGAACACGCGCCCCGCAACCATCCCTCACGCGAGTGGACGTACCAATGGACGATGGAAGAGAATCGCCACGCCATGGTGATGCGTGACTGGGTCCATATCAGCCGCTGCATTAACCCCACGACGCTCGAAGACGGCCGTCGGCTCCAGATGCAAAAGGCCGAGGTGCCGCGCCTGGCGACGTTCGCCGAGCTCATCGCCTACGTGACGTTCCAAGAGCGCGCCACCCAGATCGCCCACCGCAACACCGGAGCCAAGTTGCCCAAGGACGACAAGATCGGTCGCAACGTGCTGGGGCTCATTGCCGGCGACGAAACCAAGCACTACCTCTTTTACCGCGACCTCACCCTCGCCGCCTTCGCCATCGACCCATCGGCGATGATGATCGCGGTCTCCAAGCAGGTGAGCACATTTGCGATGCCCGGCACCGGAATTCCGAGTTTCACGCGCCACGCCGTGCGCATCGCCAAAGAGGGGATCTACGGGCTCGCCCAGTACCTGAGCGACGTACTCACCCCGGTGCTGAGTCTGTGGGACATTGAACACGTGAAGGGTCTCACCAAAGAGGCTGAGCTCGCGCGTATCGACATGGACAACGTGCGCAGCAAGATCGCTGAGTCGGTGGAGCGCATGGCCCAAAAGGCCGCGATGCTCAAAAAGTCGCCGATCGGCGCCGTGAGGTAAGACGAACTACTCCTTGGAGTTCGCCACCCGGCGGATGTAGTCCTCGAAGGCCTTTTGATTCATCTGCGCGGACCTGACGTCGCGCTCGTGCATCGAGCCCCCGCGCACCAGGACGTAGATCAACGTACCGATGAGCGGCATGATCAAGATCAACAGAATCCACAGGGTCTTGGCGACGCCGCTGAGGTCGTGGCTGCGAAAGATGTCGTACATGATGTGAAAGACGAGGATGATCCAAAACAGGAAGAGCACGAAGTAGAGCGTCGACACAAAGACGTCGAGCAGTGGATAACTGGTGGCCAGCATGAAGGATCCTTTCGTTGATGCCTGATCTGGATAGGTCTAGGCGAAGACGCCCACCGTGCGCAAGATTCGAGGAGCCACTTTCGATCTGGCAGTGTGGAGGGATGAACGAGTCGAGAGTCGAACGCGGGGGATCGCGTGCGTGAGTATCACGAGGCCCTCGCGGTAGTGGGGGCAAAGGGCCAGCCCTTTGAGGTCGTCACCGTCGAGCGTCAGGGAGTGAGCCAGCGCGTCTTTAAGAACGCTCCGGCGACCGTTCGCGACTTCTTCGATCTCGCGCGGGGCGTCGAGACGACATTTCTCGTCTACGAGGACGAAGAGTGGACGTTCGCGCGCGTGCTCGAGGAGGCCGACGCCCTGGGGTACGCCCTCGTGCATCACTACGGCGTGAACAAGGGCGATCGAGTCGGGATCGCCATGCGCAACTATCCCGAGTGGGTGATCGCCTTTTGCGCCATTCTTTCCGTCGGCGCGGTGTCGGTCTCACTCAATGCCTGGTGGACCGAGGACGAGTTGGACTACGCCATCACCGACTCGGGCTTGAGCGTCCTGATCGCCGACGCCGAGCGGATCGAGCGCTCGCTGGGGCCCTGTCGGCGCCGCGGCGTGCGCCTGCTCGGGGCGCGACTGCCCGAGGGAGAGGACCAGCCACACGGGGTCGATCGGTGGAGTGAGGTCGTACGCACCGGCGTCGAAATGCCCCGTGTCGAGCTGGACGCGACCAGCGATGCCACCATCTTGTACACCTCGGGCACGACCGGCTTTCCCAAGGGGGCGGTCTCAACACACGGCGCGATCACCCAGGCGATCATGGCCTTTAGCGCGAGCGCGGCCGTTCAAGCCGCGCGACGCGACGGCGACGAGCAGGGCAGCGGTCTGGCGCCGGTGTTCATCTTGATCGTGCCGCTCTTTCACGTCACGGGTTGCATACCGGTCATGATGTCGTGTTTTTCCTGGCACTTCAAACTCGTCATGATGTATCGCTGGGACGCCGAGCGCGCCCTCGAGCTGATCGAGCGACACCGCGTGACGGCCTTCGTGGGGGTGCCCACCCAGGCGTGGGATCTCATGGAGTCGCCCCACTTCTCGAAGTACGACACGTCATCGCTCAGTGCGGTGGGTGGGGGAGGAGCGCCCGCGCCGGGCACTCTCGTCGCGCGTGTGGAGAGCTCGTTCTCCCAGGGCCGGCCCAGTTTGGGCTACGGCATGACCGAGACCAACGCGTACGGCCCGGGCAACTTTGGCGACGAGTACGTCACCCATCCGGCCTCGACCGGTCGCGTGCCCACCATCGTCATGGACGTAGAGATTCGCGACGAAAATGCGCACACTCTTCCGGTGGGACGCAGCGGCGAGATCTGGATGAAGTCGCCGACGTTGATTCGCGGGTACTGGAACAATCCCGAGGCGACCGCGGCCGCACTGGTGGACGGCTGGCTGCGTACCGGAGATCTCGGCCACATCAGCGACGAGGGGTTCCTCTACATCGAGGACCGCGCGAAGGACATGATCATTCGGGCCGGTGAGAACGTGTACTCGGCCCAGGTGGAGTCGGCGATCTACGAACACCCGGCCGTCTACGAGGCGGCCGTCTTCGGGTTAAGTCACGAACGACTCGGCGAAGAAGTGGCCGCCGCGGTCATGGTGCGCGAGGGAATGAACCTCACCAGTGACGAACTCCGAGAGTTCCTCGGGGTGCGACTGGCCGCGTACATGGTCCCGACCCGCATCGCCTTTACCCACGAGGCGCTGCCGCGCAATCCGGCGGGCAAACTGCTCAAGCGCGAGATGCCCGCGCTCTACTTCACCAGCGCGAGTTGAATGGCCTTGGCCGCGTACTCGGCCACGTTGAACTCATCGAGTTCATCGAGTTTGAACCAGTGCACCTGATCGGTCGTGCCAACCGCTTCATCGCGCAAGACGCCTCCGTCGAGCTCGACCGTGTAGAGAATGCGCACGGTGTGAATGCGGTCGCCGTTGGGGCGCCGGCGAATGTCGCTCGCCACGTGCAGCAGAACCGGGTTCTTGATCGCCAGGCCGGTCTCTTCTTCGAACTCCCGTAACAGAGTCTCTTCGGGCGACTCACCGAAGTTGATGCCCCCGCCGGGCAGCCACCACAGGGGCGGAACGATGACGGGGCTAGAGGAGCGAACGAGAAGGACGCTGTCGTCGCGCACGAGGATGCCATAGGCCCTGACGCTGGTGTGCTGCCTGCTCACTCGGTCCTCTCGTGTGGATGCGTACCAGGGAGGGCTTCGTAAAGAAAACTGTCGCGGCAGCCCTCGCCACAGAAATAGTACGTTACGTTGTCCGACCCGATCCCCGTCAGGTCCCCGTCGCCCACCCTCATTCCGCAGACCGGATCGGTATGCGCAAGGGTTTGCGTGCGCCAGCTCTGACGTCTCGCGAGGTACTTGTCGCGGCAGCTCAGAGAACAGAAGTACGTCGACTCCGATCCGCGCTGGGCCCAAGCGGGCGCCGATGACGGGTCGACGCTCATGCCGCACACGGGGTCGATCGTGGCGCGGCCCGCGACGTCGCGTCGTGCGAGGCGCCAGAGCGCGAGCAGCACAATGAGCGCGATGACGTTGAGCACCAGCGTTACCCCGAGGGGAAACTGGCCCGCAAGGTATCGCAGGGAGCGGTGACTCGGGATGGCGTGGATGAGATGGAAGAGCCCATCGATGGCGAGGCCAGCGCCGCTGGCACTCGTCCAGAGCACGATGAAGAGTCGCCACGCTGTGGCGGGGCCGTAGTAGCGCCGGTAGATCACCAGGAGTGGCAAGGTCACGAGGTCAGCGAAGAGAAAGGCGATCACACCGCCAAAGGCCACCCCGTGACCCCACAGGGCGGCCGCGAGTGGCACGTTGCCCACCGAGCACACGAACGCCACGACCGAGACCAGCGGAGCGACGATCACGTTCTCGAGGACGGTCCAGGCCCCGTGGCCGTGTACAAAGACGTGGCTCCACCACGAGTTCGGTACGTGGACGCTGATGAAACCAGCGACCAGAAAGCCGATCGCCAGTTCCTTGCGCACCATGGTGAGATCGCCCATGGTGTAACGCGCCGAGATACGAAGGCGCTCGCCACGATCCGTCGCGGGGGCGGTCTCGGTGTCCGACTCTTCCTCGGCGACGCGCTGGCTCAAGCGCGCCAGGCGGGAGGGACGAAACACGAGGGGTACGAGGGCGACGATGAGGACGATCATGACCACGCCGCCAACGACTTGAGCGATCACGAACGGCCAGCCGAGCAGGACGAGAAGCACGACCGCCAGTTCGATCACCAGGTTGGTCGAGGCCACCAGGAAGATGAGGGCGTTGGTCCACGACGATCCGCGTGAAAACAGCGCGCGCGACATCGCACTGGCCGCGTAGCTGCACGACGAGGAGAGCGCACCGAGCAGTGAGGCGATCGTGTGTGACCCCAGTGAGTCGCTACCGAGTTGTCGGCGCAGCGCGGCGCGCGGAATCATCCCCTGGACGAGTCCCGAGAGGCAGAAGCCCAACACCAAGGGCCAAAAGGTCATCCACACCATGGCTGCGGCTTCCTTGAAGCCGCGCCCGAGCCACACGAGCACGCTCGTAGACGCAATCACGACTCGTCGTTCGTCGCGGGCATCGGACCTCCCTCGCGACGACACCCTACCGGGCGCTGCTCTGGCGCCCGTTAGAGTTTCCCCAATGACGAGCATCGACGAGTATCCCGATCTTCGTTCCGCATCGTCAGTGGCGTCTCTGGGCGGCGGCCGGTACGGCGCCGAACTCTCAGCCCCCTTTGCGATCATGGACCACCCACACGGCGGGTTCCTGCAGTGCGTCGTCGCGAGCGCTGCGCTCGCCGAGGCACGCGCTCAGGGCTCGGCGCACCCGCACGTCACTGCTCTGACGACGAACTTCGTGAACGCGCCGGTCCTGGGTCCGGTCGAGTTGAGCGTTCAGGTAAGGAAGATTGGACGTAGCGTGACCTTTGGGTCGGTGGTGATGTCCCAAGGTGGCGTCACGATGCTGGAATCTCTGGTCACGATGGGCACACTGCGCCAGGAGTCCGTTGTGCGCTATCAGTCCTCCCAGCCCCTTGAGCTGCCCGCGCGTACGACGAGTTACGTCGATCCCGAGGCGATCGGGTTTGCCATTCGACAGACGATCGAGTTCCAGTTCGATCCCGCAACGACCAGTTGGTGGGACGGGCAGCGCTCCTCGGTGGGCGAGGTGCGTGGCTGGCTGCGTCTGCGTGGAGAGCTGCCCTGGGACCCGTGGTCGCTGCTGTTCGCCTCCGACGCCGTGCCGCCCGCGACGCTGCCGCTGGGATCCTCGGGCTGGGTTCCCACACTCCAGCTCACGTCTTACATACGAAGGGTTCCTCGAAGCGAATGGCTGCGCGCGCGCCAGTGGGTTATCTCGATCTCCGACGGCCTGGTCGATGAGCGCTGCGAACTCTTTGACGACGAGGGTCAACTGGTGGCCAGCTCCTCGCAACTCGCCATGGTACGTCTCCCTGGTGGAAACTAGGACGTGCCCGAGGGGTACCGGGTCAACGATGATGGATCGATCACGATCGGCGACGGACTGACCATTCCCTCAAACGAGATCGAGTGGCGTGTCACCACCTCGGGCGGACCGGGCGGACAGCACGCCAATCGTTCGTTGACGCGCGTGGTGGCGAGCTTTCACGTCGCTGACTCGCTCGGTCTTTCTCAGGCCGAAAAGGATCGCGCCGCCGAGGCCCTCGGCGACGTGGTGCGAACCAGCGCGAGTCGCTTTCGATCGCAGGCTCAGAACCGTGACGCCGCCCTCCATCAACTCGCCCAGAAGCTGTCCACGGCGCTCGCAACCCAACCGCCCCGGCGCGCCACCAAGCCAACCAAGAGTTCACAGACTCGTCGCATCGATGAGAAGAAGGCGAGGGGAAAGCTCAAAGAGGCGCGGCGCGTTCGCGACGACGGCTAGTTCAGGTGCTGAGTTGTCGCGACGCCGCTTCGAGGGCCTTTTCCATTAAGACCTCAAAGGCCGGATCGGTCACTTCGCGCGGTCCGTGCAGGGCGGTGAGCGAGGCGTAACCGGACTCGACGAGCGCTCCGTCGTCGTTAGGTCCTTCGTCGCTGACGTCGCCCAACGCCGGACTCGCCGCTCCCAGTCGCAGGGGTAGTTCGCCTTCTTCGCTGAGGGCTTCCCCACCGGCCCGCGGCCCGGCCGCCTTGATCACCCCCGCGGTGGAGATGTGTCCGCGCCGGATTCCCTTGAGCTGATGGAGGGCGAGGTTGGGGACATTGAGGTTGAGCACCGTGCGCGGCGGGGCGCCAAACAACTCGTCGAGCACCGCGATCGCCACGGCCGCTGCGGTGTCGTAGTGGACGTCGTCGCCCCACTGGACCGACACGGCTAGTCCCGACAGTCCGAGTTGAGCCGCGGTAAAGACGGCCCCGACAGTGCCGGAGTGCAAGACGCTGCGTCCGACGTTGGCGCCCGCGTTAATCCCCGAGATGACCACGTCGGGTGCGAAGTCGAAACTCCCCAGCGCACCCAAGATGGCGCACAACGCGGGAGGAGCGTCGAGCCCGTAGGTGGTGATCGACTCGGCGCCGGCGAGGCGGTGTCGCCGGTAAGCGACCGTCGGTCGCTCAAAGACGTCACCGACGGCGGCCGACATGCCCGAGTAATTACGACTCGGCGCGACGATGAGCGCCGAGCGTTCGTGGGGGGCGTCGTCGATCCACTGGGCAATTGCTCGCGCCAGGATCGCCATGCCCGGCGCCAACACGCCGTCGTCGTTGGTGAGAAGTAGTCGCATACGGCGAGGCTAACTGCCGTAGGTTATCTAGGGTGAAGAAGAGCGTGTGTCGGTGATGTTGCCATCGGGAGAACAGATCGCGATCGCTCACGGCGATCAGCGAGCGGTGGTGACCGAAGTGGGTGCGACGTTGCGCACCTACGTCAAGGGCGGCGTGAGCGTTGTTGAGGGTTTCGCCGGCGAAGAGGCCTCGACCAACGCCCGCGGCCAGGTTCTGTACCCCTGGCCGAATCGGATGGGCGATGGAGAGTGGAGTTTTTCGGGTCGCGTCGGGCGACCGCGCATTGACGACGTGGCCCACGCGACCTCGATTCACGGACTGGTGCGCTGGCTGCCGTTTCGCATCGAGTCGGTCAACCAGAACCGGTGCGCTCTGACCTTGTTGCTGCATCCCTCGCCCGAGTATCCCTTCGCCAGCCAGATCGAAGTGGCCTACCACCTGGGATCACTTGGCTTGACCGTGACGACCACGGTGACCAACTGCGACGCCGTGCCGATGCCCTTTGGCGTGGGCTTTCACCCCTATCTCGCGGTCACCACCCCGACGATCGAAGCGGCGAAGCTCGAACTACCCGCCAAGTCGTTCGTGTCGCTCGACGACCGCCAATTGCCAGACGGCCAGATACTTCCCTTGGCGGGACACGCGCTCAATTACACGACTCGCAAGTCCCTTAGTGGGGTGAAACTCGATGTCACCTACACCGACTTGGTTCGCGACGACTCCGGAATGTGCGTGGCGACTCTCGAGGATCCCACCGGCGCCACGGTGGAGTTGAGCGTCGATCGCACCTTTCCCTATCTGCAGGCCTACACGGGGGAGAACAATCTGCCCGGGCACCGGCGTACGGCCGTCGCGATTGAGCCGATGACCTGTCCACCCGACGCACTACGCAGCGGCAAGGACCTCGTCGTTCTCGAGCCGGGCCAGCACTGGGCGGGTTCGTGGCGTCTGCGGCGGACCCAGCCGTGAGTGTTGTCCTGGTGACGGGATCGTCCAGCGGCATTGGCCTCGCGGCGGCCCGTCGCTTCGCCGAGCGCGGCGACTCCGTCGTCTTTAACTCGGCCCACAGTGTGGAGGCCGGCGAGCACGCCGCCGACACCACGCCCGGCTCGATCTACGTGCGCGCGGACATCTCGAAGGCCGAGGACTGCGCGCGCTTGGTGGCCGAAGTGCTCGAGCGATTCGGTCGACTCGACATACTGGTGAACAACGCAGGAACCACCCGAGTAGTCCCGCATCGAGAACTCGAAGCCGCCACCGCCGAGGTGTGGCGCGAGATCTTTGAGGTCAACGTGTTTGGCACGTGGCAACTCAGTGTGGCGGCCATGGCGGCGCTGCGCGAGAGTCGGGGATCGATCGTGAACGTGTCGTCGGCCGCGGGGCTTCGTGCCTCTGGCTCGTCGATTCCCTACGCGGCTTCCAAGGCCGCGTTGAACCATATGACCGTGCTCCTGGCCAAGGTCGTGGGGCCCGAGGTACGGGTGAACGCCGTGGCGCCGGGGCTCATTGACACGCCGTGGACTCAGGACTGGGCAACCGTGCGCAGCTTCGTCCAGCGCGTCACGCCCCTACGACGAAGCGGCACACCCGACGAGGTGGCGGACGTCATCGTTGCCCTCGCCCTTTCGCCCTACGTGACGGGTCAGGTCGTCGCGGTGGACGGCGGGTTAACGATCGCCACGTGAGGCGGTGGAGGTACCGCCACGCGCATGAGACGACACGCCGCGCGAGTCGCGGGACGAATAAGCAGTCGCTCTCGCCATCCGCGCGATCGCACCCCCAAGAGATCCTGGGCGTAGGTGGGCAGCAGGGCCCAGGCGCTGCGCACGAAGAGCCAGTACACCCAGCGCTGGGTGCGCTTGGAAGTCACGCGGGTGGTCAGAAAGTCACGTGCCGCTATCCCGTCGGCGCTAAGGCGCAACTCTCCTCGAAACTTGAGCAGCGCGGCGTCGAGTTGCGCGACCGTCTCGGGAGGATCGATCGCGCCGAGGAGGCGCGCCACGTGGGCAGTCTCTTTGACGTAGTGATCGGCTTCCACGTCACTGAGGCGACGAGAACCGAATCGGCGGTACGCACGTAAGAACATCGAGATCTCGGCACAGTGGACCCAGAGCAAGAGGTGCGGGTCGTTGGCGTCGTAGCTCTCGCCGTCGTCGGCCACGCCGTGCACGTAGCGATGCACCAAAAGGACCCGATCGATGGCAACCTGGGCCGTCGTCTTCGAGCCAAAGGTGGTGGCGCCGATGAAGTTTGCCGTCTGCAGGACCCGACTGAGGGGGTCGTCCTGGTAGCGCGAATGTTGCGCCACCCCGGCCATCGCGTGAGGGTGCAGCATCTGAAAGAAGAGCGACGCGACGCCACCCACCAGCATCGAGGGCAACTCGCGATGCACTAGTCGCGCCACGCCGTTGACGTCGCCGAATGCCTCGTTCGGGTCGTCGCAGCGTGGCGGGGGAGCCTGGGTGAGGCCCGCGGCGTGGCGGATGGAACGGCTGGTGCGTTCGCGCAGTTGGGCGGCGAGGTCACTCACCACGATCACAAGCCTCCTTGACCATCCCACTCTAAATTCACACGCTCCCCGGAGGTACTGACCTGCGACACTGGATACATGTCATATCGCGTGCCGCTGCGCAGCGCCACGACCGAGAACGACCTCGAAGAGCGAGTTGAGGTCGACGTCGCGGTCGTAACGCAGCGACCCTGGAACGTCATCGTGTGGAATGATCCGGTCACTCCGATGACGGTGGTCGTGGCGATCTTTCGGCGAATCTTTGGGTACTCGGACAACAAGTGCACGCACCTGATGTTGACCGTGCATCACGAGGGTCGCGCCGTGGTCTGGTCCGGGTCGCGCGAGCGCGCCGAGTCGTACTGCGTGAAACTACAAGTCGCGGGACTGCAGTCCAGCGTGGAACAGGACGACTAGCGTGAACAAGCTATTCGTGCGCCGACGCGACGGCCGGGTCGAGGTTCGTCTCAATGATCGCGGTCGTGGTCTGGTTCGTGAGATGTGCGCGCGCGTGCTCGCCGCGGAGCGCGACGAGGATCACGAGTGGCACCTGTCGCTTCGCGCGCCGATCGACCCCAGTAGTGACGACGACGACCCCTTGTTGGCGTTGGCCCGCGAGAACGAAACCGCGACCAACGCGGAGTTGGTGGTCGCCTCGTTGAATGAGGAGTACCTCAGTGACGCCGAAGCGTGGGCTTGGCTCTGCACGCTTCAGGTAGCGCTACGAGCCACGGCGGTCGCCCACGGAATCTTGAGCGACGAGAAGCTCGAGTTGGCCTCGCCGGAACTACTTGAGACAATCCGGACCCTGCAGCACTTTCTTTTCGACCTGTCCGCGTGCTTTTGACCAAATGATGGGGAAAGGCCACTGATCGCCCGAAGTAGGTGAAGAGGCCATTCCACGTAGGCTGGGTGTCATGTTCTCTTCTTCTCGCCGCGCGCTGTGCCTTTCACTCGCTGTGATTACGGGCGCCTTGAGTGTCGGTGCCGCCGTGGCGGCGGGCGCCGCCAAAGCCCCCACCGCGGCATCGGTGCTCGCACTGACCAAGAGCGCGCTCAATACCGAGCGCGGGGTTCATATCGTGGTGACGACCATTAACGACAAGGTCAAGAGTTCTGTCGTCGCCGATATCGGAACGAACAGCGGCACCGAAACGTATACGTCGGGGGCCGAGACATTCACCATCTCGGTGACACCGACCTACGCCTACTTGAGTGGTAGTAAGACCGGATTGGTGGACATCATGGGCCTGTCCGCTGCCCAGCAGAAAAAGATCGGCTCGCAGACCCTCAAGATGAAAAAGGGGACTGCGCAGTACACGTCGTTTTATACGAACCTCACCGCCGCCGCGTACTCCGAGCTTTTGCCGGCCGTCAAGGGCACCACGCTCTTGAGCGCCCGTGACAAGTCCACTAACGGGTACCAGCTCAGTTGGAGCACCAAGGCCACGAGTACCGCACCCAAGACGCACAGCGTGATGGTCGTTTCCTCGGGCTCAAAGCCACTACCCATCAAAGAGACGATCCGCACATCCGAGGGGTCGAGCAAGACGACATTCACGAGATGGGGCGAGTCGGTCTCGATCAAGGTCCCCACCAACACCATCGCGTACTCCAAAGTGTTCTCCAGTTAGATCCCGCGCACATCCGACGGACATTTCGGAGCCTTGATCAGGATCGGATAGCGAAACGAATACGTTTCGGAACTCGCTGGTACCGTAAAGCCATGGCCGCGATGACTGACTCGGACGCCGAGAGCATTGAGCACCACGCCGGTCGACCCCTGGATGCGACTCGTGACGATGCGCTACGCGCCGCTGCCCTCGAACTACTGGCCGACATCGGGTACGACCGTCTGACGATCGACAAGATCGCCGCCCACGCCGGTGCCGGCAAGGCGACGATCTATCGCCGCTGGTCGGGGAAGGCCGACCTGGTGGTGGACGCCCTGATGTGTCAAAAGGCGATTCCCTCACCCCCCGACACTGGAACCCTTCGCGGCGACTTCGCCGCTCTCATCGATCAGGCCGACGAGCAGGACGGTCGACTGGACGCTGAAGTCATGATCGGACTAGTGAGCGCCCTGCCCCACGACGCCGAACTGCGCGACGTGTTTCGTGAACAGTTCATCGAACCGCATGCGCGCACGTTACTGACAGTGGTAGATCGCGCGGTGGCGCGCGGCGAGATCGCTCCTCTCGAGCAGCCCGAGATGATCGTCGCGGTGTTGCCGGCGCTCGTCATGCATCAGCTGCTCACCACGGGAGAGCCGCCGAATCGAGAGTTTTTCACCGCGGCGCTGGACAACGTCGTGCTGCCACTGCTTGGCGTACGCTCTGTCGCGTCGTCGGATACCGAGCTCGAGAAAGAGATATAACGATGTCCCAGCGCACGATCGACGACCCGGCCGACGCCAACGACGCCAAGCATCTCGGCCTCGCCCTGTTCGTCATCTGCAGCGCGCAACTCATGATCGTGCTGGACGCGACCGTCGTGAACGTCGCGATACCCACGATCCAGCGCGACCTGCATTTTTCCTCTTCGAACCTGGAGTGGCTTATTACCGCGTACTCGCTGACCTTTGGCGGCCTCTTGTTGTTCGGGGGGCGCACCGGCGACCTCTACGGGAAACGGCGAATGTTCATGATCGGGGTCGGCCTCTTTGCGTGTGCCTCCCTCCTGGGAGGCCTCGCCCAGTCGGACCTGTGGCTGATCCTGACTCGCGGCCTCCAGGGGGTCGGGGGAGCTATCGCGGCCCCCACGGCCCTGTCGCTCATCGCGACCAACTTCCCCGAGGGCCGAGAGCGCAATCGCGCCATGGGCGTCTACGCCGCAATGTCGGGTGGCGGAGGGGCGGTGGGTCTATTGCTGGGCGGCATCCTCACGAGTTACGTCTCGTGGCGCTGGATCTTTTTTATCAATGTTCCTATCGCCGCGATCGTGCTCTTCTTAGCTCCCCGGGCGTTGCACGAGTCCTCGACAACCTCGGGCAAACTCGATGTCCCGGGGGCGGTGACCGTCACCGGCGGCATGCTCTGTTTGGTCTACGGGCTCTCTAACGCCTCGAGCCATAGTTGGTCCAGCATCTCCACCCTTGGATTCCTCGCCGCGGCCGGGGTACTGCTGATCATCTTTGGCTTGATCGAGCGACGAAGCGCGGCACCACTCATGCCCTTTAGCATCTTCAAGGATCGAAATCGCTCGGCCAGCTTCGCCATGATGCTCTGCATCGGCATCGCCCTGTTCTCGATGTTCTACTTCCTCACGCTCTTCCTGCAAAACATTGAAGGATGGTCCGCGGTCAAGACCGGCGTGGGGTTCTTACCGATGACCATTGGCATTATCGTGGCCGCCGGAGCGACCTCCCAACTGGTCGGCAAGATTGGCATCCGCACCCCCTTGATCATTGGCCCCGCCATGTCCGCGGCGGGCATGATCTGGCTCACCCGCATCACGCCGTCGAGCAGCTACCTCGACATCTTGGGGCCGCTGATCATCATCGCGCTGGGCATGGGATTTGTCTTCGTGCCCCTCACCTTGACGGCGGTGTCGGGGGTGGATGGCGACGAGGCGGGTCTCGCCTCGGCCCTCCTTAATACGATGCAACAGGTCGGCGGTGCGCTCGGGCTGGCCGTGCTCGCCACCGTGGCCGTCGACGCCAAGAACTCCTTCTTGGGCACGCTGGCGAACCGCACCAGCACCACCGGCATTAACCTCGCCACCACGCACGGCTACACCACGGCGTTCTGGGTGTCCGCGATCATTGCGATCATCTCGTTGCTGGTCTCGGTGGCGGTGATTCGAGTCCCCGAGGGTGGAGGTCGCGAACTGACCGCGACGACCGGAGCGGTCGTCTCCTAACACCAGTCTCGGGCCGATCGGCGACGGGTTGCGGTAACCAGTCGCGGTGTCGCTACATGGCCCCCGCCGAGGTGGCGTACTCGACCGAGTTGGACTCGATGGTGTCGCGGTACCACGAGAAGCTCTGCTTGGTGAGGCGGGTTCCCGACGGGTAGTCGACCCACACGATGCCGAATCGCCGCGAGTAGCCCAGCGCCCACTCGAAGTTGTCCAGCAGGCTCCAGACGAAGTAACCCTGGACGTTGACCCCCGCGTCAATCGCGTCGTGGACGGCCGAGATGTGTTCTTGGAGATAGGCCACGCGGTCGTAGTCCTTCACCTGGCCGTTGGGATCGACGTAGTCGTCGAAGGCGGCGCCGTTCTCGGTAATGAATATCGGCAGAGTCGTGTACTCCTCGCGCACGCGAATGAGCAGTGACGTGAGACCCGAGGCTTCGATCTCCCAGTCCATCGCCGTCTTCTCGCGGCCCGGCGTATCGATCCCGCGCAGGCGCAGATCCGGAAACTGATCATCCTGAGCGACGAAGTATCCCGCGACGCGCGCCTCCTTCGTTCGGGTCTCGTCGACCACCGTGGAGGGGAAGTAGTAGTTGACCCCGAGGAAGTCGAGGGGTGCCGAGATGAGCCCGAGATCCCCGTCGCGCACGACGCGAAAGCCCGGAGTGACGTTGTGGTAGTGCTCGAGCATGTCCTCGGGGTACTGACCTCGAAAGAGGGGGTCCAGGAAGATGCGATTGAGGTTGCCGTCCGCGCGACGAGCCGCCGCGATGTCGAGTTCGTGCTGAGAGCCGGGCTGGAAGTCGCCCAGATTGAGCGTGATGCCCACCTTGGCCGCCGGCGTGATCGAGCGAAGAATCGGCACCGCCAAGCCATGGGCGTAGAGCAGGTGATGGGTCGCGGCCGCGGCCTTTCCGATGTCGCTGATCCCGGGCGCGTGACGGCCCGAGCCGTATCCCAGCCACGACGAGCACCACGGCTCATTGAGGGTGATCCAGCGATCGACGTCGCCGCCGAGGGCGTTGGCCACTATCTCGACGTACTCTGCGTAGCGCTCGGCGGTGTCGCGTATCGTCCAACCGCCACGATCCTCCAGCGGCTGGGGCAGGTCCCAGTGATACAGCGTGACGGTGGGCGCGATATCTCGCTCTAAGAGGCCGTCAAGGATGCGCCGATAGAAGTCGAGGCCCGCCTGATTGACCGAGCCACTGCCCAGCGGCTGGACCCGGGGCCAGGCCACCGAAAAGCGGTAGGCCGACACGCCGAGATCGGCCAGCAGGTCGAGGTCCTCGTCCACGCGGTGGTAGTGATCACAGGCGATGTCGCCCGTGTCACCGTTGCGCACGGCGCCCGGGGTGTGACTGAACGTGTCCCAGATCGAAGGTCCACGACCGTCGGCCTCGACTGCCCCTTCGATCTGGTACGAAGCGGTAGCGGTTCCCCACACGAAGCCGGGCGGGAAGGGGCGCGTCAAATCTCGTTGGGCTGAGCCGGTGGTGCTCATGGTGATGCGTCTCCTCATAGTTGTCGAAATATGATTTTTACCTCTGCGCGAGGCCCCACC
>DATJUR010000068.1:0-3985 GCA_035502215.1 Acidimicrobiales bacterium
GTTCGATAGAAGCATCGATCAGCGCCGCGTATCTCCCAGGGGAGGTCGCGGCGCTGATCGATGTCGCACGGACGAGTCTGGCGAATCGCGCACGGTAGCATTCGTGAGGTGAAGAGCTACGAGATGCGCGCCGAGCTGTTCTCGCTCGTCAAGGACGTGACCTTTTCGGGTTCGCACAATCCTGACGACCTGCACGACGAGTCCCTGCACCCGCGCGAGCGTGATCCCCTCGCCGTGGCGCGACCGCGCAGTACCGAAGAAGTCGCCGCGCTGGTGCGCTGGGCCGCACGCAACGAGGTTCCCATCACCCCTCGAGGTTCGGGCACCGGGCTCTCGGGCGGGGCCGTACCGGTGAACGGTGGCCTCGTGATCGCCTTCGACTTGATGCGCGACGTACTGTCGCTGAACGAGCGCGATCACGTGGCGGTCGTTCAAGCCGGCATCACCCTGCGCGAACTCAACGAGGCGCTCGCGGGCACCGGACTGCACTACCCCGTGTACCCGGGCGAACTCTCGGGCTCGCTCGGCGGCAACGTCAATACCAATGCCGGAGGCATGCGAGCCGTGCGACACGGCGTCACCCGCCAACACGTCTTGGGGCTCGAGGTCGTGCTGGCCGACGGAACGGTCACCAAGACCGGCGGTCCGGTCATGAAAACGTCCTCGGGCTATGACCTCACCCAGCTCATCATCGGGAGTGAGGGAACCCTCGCGCTGGTGACCGAAGTCACCCTCAAGCTCTCGGCGGTGCTGGCCCACTCGGCGACGCTGCTCGTGCCCTTCGCCGGGGTCCAGGACGTCGCGAGCGTGGTGCCCACCCTCATCTCTTCGGGACTGATGCCCTCTCTGCTGGAGTACCTGGACTCCACCTCGCTCAGCGCGCTCCAGGGATCAACCGACCTTCGCCTGGGCGTGAACCCCGCGATCGCCGCGCAGAGCGCCGCCTCCCTCGTGATGGTCCTCGAGACCAGGACGCGCGAACAGCTGGACGTTGACGTTGAGGCGGCTGCGCAGATCCTGGCACAAGCGGGCGCCCTGGACGTCTACGTGCTCGAAGGTTCGCCCGCGACCCAACTCATTCAGGCGCGCGAGCGAATCTTCTGGCTGACCAAGGCCGCCGGCGCCAACGAGATCATCGACGTCGTCGTCCCGCGCTCGACGGTGCCCACCTTTCTCGAGACCGTCAAGGTCCTGGGCGACAAGTACGGCGCGTTCATCCCCGGGTGCGGCCACGTGGGAGACGGCAACGTCCATCTCTCGGTCTATTTGCCCGACGACGACCAGCGCGAGAAGCTCCTGCTCGAGCTCTTTCGGGCGGGCGTGGACTTGGGCGGCGCGGTGTCAGGCGAGCACGGACTCGGCCTCGATAAGCGCGACGCCTACCTCGCCCTCACCGATCCCGCACTGGTGGACTTGCAGCGTCGCATCAAGACCGCCTTCGATCCCCAGGGTCTGCTCAATCCCTTCCGACACCTCGACAAACGCAGCGACGACTAGCCCGCTCGACACGAACAGTGTGAGGAGTACCGCCCCAGTCTCGTGCGTACAGTTGTAGGACCGCGTCACCCGCGACGGAATCGGGGATCTTCGTGAGCACAACCAAACGCGGGACCTTCGACGCGCTGAAGGTCCGCGACTACGCCTTGCTCTGGTCGGGCCAGACCATCTCGTCAATGGGAGATGGCATCTTCACGGTGGCCCTCGCCCTGGTGACCCTCGACGTGGATCGCCATCCCAATGGCATCGCCCTGGTCTTCGCCGCCCGGGCGATCCCGTCGGTTGTGCTCGCTTTGATTGGTGGCGTCGTGGTCGATCGTGCCTCGAGGCGAGTCGTGATGCTCACGTCGGACTTTCTTCGCGGCGCCACGGTGGGCGTCACCGCCGTGCTCCTTGCCCGCAACGATCTGCGGCTGTGGGAGCTCATCGTCATGGCCGCCATCTTCGGCGCCGCCGACAGCTTCTTCAGTCCCGCTTCGATGGCGATCATGCCCGAGCTGCTGGCCGAGGACCGACTGGTCGCCGGTAACGCGCTGAGCCAGATGAGTAATCAGTTGACCCAGGGTCTCCTCGGCCCCGCGGTCGGCGGATTCATTGTCGCGGCCATTGGCACGGCGTGGTCCTTCGGGCTCGACGCCATTAGCTTTTTCGTCTCGGCGACGTGTCTTGTCGCCCTGCGCTCAGTCACCCGGCCTGCGCCCTCGACGACGTCACCTATCAAGGACGCGCGAGAGGGGCTGCGCTATGTCTGGACCCGTCCGTACCTGCTCTACACCGTCATTGGGGCCGCTCTCGCCAACTTCTTCGGCATGGCGCCTCTGACCGTTCTGCTCCCGCTGTTCGTACGCGAGACGCTGCACGGCACCGCCTTGGACCTGGGTCTCGTCTTTGCCGCCGGCGGCGCGACGGGCGTTCTCGCGTCGCTCTACGTCGCGCGCCTCGGCTCGCCCGGTCTCCAAATCACGGTGCTCTGGAGCGCGTACGCGGCGAGCGGGGCGCTGATCGCGATCGAGGCCTTTGCGCCGAACGTTCTGGTGACGGGGATACTCGAGGCCGGCGAGGTCGGACTGATGCTCTACGGCGACGTCCTGTTCTTCTCGTGGATGCAGCGAATCGTGCCCCGGGAGTTCCTCGGGCGCGTGTCGTCGCTCATCTTCCTATTCGCCTTTTCTCTCGGGCCTTTCGGCATCCTCGCGGGCGGCCTCGCCGCGTCCACGATCGGAACCCGCCACTCGCTTCTGGTCGGAGGTCTCGTTTCGGGAGCGATCTGTCTCGGCATCATCTTCGTGCCCGGGGTGCGCGATCCCGAGCGCGAAACTCCCTCAGCACCGGACCTCGTCGCCGAAGAGCGCGACAACTAACCCGACGGTGTCGTCGTGGTAGTCGTCGTGGTTGAAGTACTCGTCGTCGTCTTCGTGCCCGTATTCGACGCGGTGCCCTTGTTGAGGGCGTTCTCGGCCGCCTCGAGGGCCGTGTTCATCGCGTTGACGTCCCTTTGGTACTCGCCGAGCTCACCCTTGGACAAGGCCGTTTGGGCGGCGGTGTAGTCCGAGGTCGCCTGGGTCAGGTACTGCTCGGCCGTCGCATTGGATGTCGTCGATCCCTTGCCCTTGCCGGTTCCCGTCGAGGGCGGCGCAACTCCGCCCACCGCCGTGCCCAGCACCGCCGAGAGCGCCTGGTCGAGGGTGGGCTTGATGCTCACTTCCTGGTTGAACACGGCGATCACGTAGCGCAGTTGGGGCATCGGGTTCGTCTTGCTGGTCACGTAGAGCGGGCGAATGTAGAGCACCGCCGAGTCGAGCGGGACCGTCAGGTTGTTGCCTAACAGGACCTCCGATCCGTGCTGGTCCAGCAAGCTGATGATCGAGGACGCCTGGGAGTCCTGGTTGATCTCGGAGTCCGCCTGCAGGGGACCAGTCACCGACGCGCCGCGCTCGGTCTCGTAGACATTGAGCTGTCCGTAGTCGTCGGGATCGCTGGTCGCAATCATCATGCCGGTGAGGTTCTGAACCGTCGACGAGTTACCGGCGGGCACGTAGTCGATCGTCTCAAGCAGCTGTTGATGGTCCGCGCTGGGCAGTGAGCCCACCGTGAAGATTGGACTCATCGGCGTGTTCGAGACGTTCGTGACCTGGCCCGCGGAGTTCTCGGTCACGGTCTGGTTAATCGTGTTCGACGGGGATCCGGCCCCCGTGGTGGGCGAGACCTCCCAGCGGTCCGAGGCCGAGTAGAACGAGTTTGCGGCGGTGATGTGGTAGCGCCCGTAGGTGGCGGCTTGGACAGCGAAGAGGTCCGAGGGGTAGCGAAGGTGCGTGCGAATGGTCGAGGGCATCGCGCTCATGGGCAAAAACATCGAGGGGAATGCCGAGCGGTACGCCTCGATGATCGGATCTTTGGGGTCGATGACGTAGAACTTCATCTGGCCGGTATAGGCATTGACCACGACCTTGACCGCGTTGCGCGCGTAGTTAAAGCTGCTCGGCAGGCC
>DATJUR010000069.1:0-10970 GCA_035502215.1 Acidimicrobiales bacterium
CATGCGCCCGGTTCGCGCACGCCCAAGTGCGGCGAGCAAAGCCCCGGGACCGCCGAGGGCGAGTCCGCCGTCGACGAGTCCTTCTTCGGTGGCGGCGCGCACGTCGCTGTCGGGCAGGTCGAGTTCACCGTTGGAGTCAGCGAAGTATTCGTCTTCCACGCCCGTGACTTCATTGGCGTGAATCGCCACGTGGCGGCGCCGCGAAAGTCCTAGTGACTCGACGCCCGTCGCACGATAAAAGGCCTCGGCGACGGGTGCGCGCCAGTCGATGACCAGTGGGTTAAGGGATTCGTCGGAGACCGCCAGGCGCCCCACGTGATACGTGTCGCCGCGAGCGTGGCCGTTCGCTTGATAGTCGATGCGACCAAAGAACAAGGGCTGATCACCGATAGCGAGTTGATCGAGTCGATGAAGGGCGGTTCCCATCACCACGTCGCGCTCCACCAGGTCACCGGCGCCGCGCATGCTCGCTACCGCGGCACTGTCACGCAGGGAACGGGCCCCTTGACGCATTTGATCGAGCGCCTCGAGGGCCACGTCCAGGAACTCCTGCTCCTCGGCGATCTCACGCTCGTGCGACATGAACGACCTCTTTTCTGACTCCCCAAAATCGGGAATCATCAATTCTAATCGTCCGCCAGGGGTGCACTCCGCAGGTCATTTTCTCCCTCGCATCCGAGCAGAGCCGGCTCTAAGGTGCGAAGAGCACACGCTGTCAAAGGGAGTCCAATGAGGTTCAGCGGCGTAATGATCGGCTCCGAAAACCCCGAGCGCCTCGCGGAGTTCTACACCGCAGTCCTGGGCGAGCCGGGATTCCACGAGGACACCTGGTACGGCTGGTCGGACAAGGCCGATTTGATGCTCGGAGCGCACAGCGAGGTCACGGGCAAGAGCCAAAATCCCCAGCGAATCATGCTCAGCATCGAGTCCGAGGACGTGGCGGCGTCATTCCAGGCGCTGGTCGCCCTGGGCGCGGAAGTCATTGCCGAGCCCTACCAACCCGAGGGGGCTCCGGGCGAGGTCTGGCTCGCGACCGTGACCGATCCCGACGGGAACTACGTCCAACTCGCCACACCCTGGGAATAAACGTCGCGGCGCGACTCGAAGGCGCGCGAAGAAGTGCGACCTAGATTGGTCGTTATGAGCGTGACCGAACCAGATTTTCTCAAGGCCTGTCGCGGCGAGGCGGTTGAGCGCGTTCCCGTGTGGTTCATGCGCCAAGCGGGACGATCCCTACCGGAGTATCGCGCGATGCGCGGAACGGGATCAATTCTCGAGGCGATCGCTTCACCTGACACGGCGGCCGAAGTCACCCTCCAACCGGTGCGACGCTACGGCGTGGACGCGGCGATCCTTTTCTCGGACATCGTCGTGCCCTACCACGCGGTGGGATTCGGGGTCGAGGTTGTACCTGGTCGAGGCCCCGTTATCGCCGAACCGTTCGTCAGCCACGCCGACCTGGAGCGACTTCCCGAACTCACTGAAGAACACGTGGAGTACGTCGCTGCGACGATCGACCTGGTCGTGCCTGAGCTCGCCGCTACCAACACTCCGCTCATTGGCTTCGCCGGTGCCCCCTTTACGGTGGCGAGTTATCTGATCGAGGGCGGGCCCACGCGAGAGTTCGCCATGATCAAGAGTCTCATGCACCGTGACCCCGAGCTCTTCGCTCAGCTGCTCGAACGACTGGTCGACATTACGGTGAGCTTCCTGCGACTGCAGATCAGTCACGGCGTGCGCGCGGTGCAGCTCTTCGACTCGTGGGCCGGAACGCTCACACGCTCGGAGTACGAGCGCTTCGCGCTTCCCGCCACCCAGAGGGTCTTCGCCGGTATTTCCGACCTTGACGTCGCCACGATTCTGTTCGGCGTGGGCACCGGAGAGCTTCTGTCACTGATGGCAACCTCAGGCAGTGACGTCGTCGGCATCGATTGGCACGTTGATCTCGACGAAGGTCGACGACGCGTCGGCGACAAGGCGGTCCAGGGCAACCTCGACCCGGCGCGATGCCTGGCCGGCGCCGATCTCGCCCTTGAAGCGACCCGAGAGGTGTTAGCCCTCGCCGGTACCGACGCGGGCCACATCTTTAACCTCGGCCACGGCGTGCTGCCCGCCACTGATCCGGACGTGCTGGCTGCGGTCGTCAAGGTCGTGCACGAAGAAGGCAAGGCTGGCGTGCGATGAGCGTGGGCGTCCTGGTCATGGCGCACGGCACCCCCTCCTCACCGGAGGGAATCGAGCCCTTCTATACGCGTATTCGACGCGGTCATCCTCCCAGCGCAGAGCAACTCGCCGACCTCACGTCTCGGTACCTGGCGATCGGTGGTGTGTCACCCCTCACGGAACGCACTGCCGCCCAGGTCGTGGGTCTCTCGCGCGCTCTCGAGGCGGCTCACCCCGGGCAGTTCGATGTGCGCTTCGGCTCCAAGTTCGAACCACCTGTACTCGAGGAAGCGGCGCAGAGCTTTCGCGACGAAGGCTTCTCTCGAGTGGTGGGTCTCGTGCTCGCTCCGCACTCTTCATCCATGTCCACCGAGCAGTACATGAGCCGAGCGCGATCAACCCTGGGCGAGGGCGTGACGTTTCTCGAGATTGGTGCGTGGTACGACGCTCCGGGTTTCCTGGAGCTCATCGCTCGCCGGGTGAACGACGCACTAGCGCGCATTCCCGCGGAACGACGCGCGCGAGCCCACGTCATCTTTAGCGCCCACTCATTGCCCGAGCGAGTGGTGGAGATGGGCGACACCTACCCCGAGCAACTCACTGACAGCGCTCGCCGAGCAGCGGCGATCGCCGGTGTGGCCTCGTTCAGGGTCGCCTGGCAGTCGGCCGGGCGTACGGCGGACGCGTGGTTGGGCCCCGACATTCTCGACGTCATCCGAGAGCTCGCCACATCGGGCGTCACCGACATCATTTCGTGTCCTATTGGATTTGTCTCCGATCACCTCGAAGTCCTTTACGACATCGACATCGAGGCTCAGGGCGTCGCTCACCACGCGGGGCTCAATCTCATTCGCACGGCGTCCCTGAACGATGACCCGACATTTGGGGGGATTCTCGCCGATCTCGTGTCGCGCACGGCCGACTAAGTGAGTCAGTCGTCCGTCGTCATCGTCGGCGGTGGCATTAGTGGGCTAGCGGCGGCCTGGGAGCTCACGGGAGGAGAAGCAGGTCCCACGCACGCGACGCCGCGGGTCGAGGTCATTGAAGCCTCCGAGCGGTGTGGCGGCTCGCTCGCGACGACCACGTTCGCCGGACGGACCATTGACCTTGGGGCTGACGGTTTTCTCGCGCGACGACCCGAGGCCGTGGAGTTGGCGCTCGAACTGGGCCTGGAAGCCGAGATGGAGCCAATCGCCGAGAGTGGTGCCTGGTTGTACGTGAAGGGTTCCCTGCACGAACTGCCTCCGGGTCTGGTCCTTGGCGTACCCACCAGTCTTGAGACGGTGCGTCGATTCAAGGGGCTTGGCTGGCGCGCTCGCGTGGGCGCGGCGCGAGATGCCTTCGTCCCGGCGCGTCTCGACGTGAGTGAGGATGTGTCCATTGGGGACATCACGCGCACCAAACTCGGACGAGAGCTGAGTTACCGCTTCATCGAGCCAATGATTGGCGGAATCCAAGCGGGGCGCATTGACGATCTCTCGGCCAAGTCAGTCTTTCCCGCGCTCTACGCCGCCGCTCGGACGGGCGGCTCGCTCATGCGAGCCCTGCGACCCACGACATCCACCCCAGCGAGTGAGCTGCCGCTCTTCTATTCCCTCGTGGAAGGAGTGGGCTCACTACCTCAACAGCTGATGCGACAACTGAGCGAGCGAGGTGTGGTCATTCGCACCAACGTCGCGGTCACCGCCGTGCGACGAACACCCGCAGCGAGTTACCCCCTCGAGGTCGACACGCCCTCGACCACGACGCCCGCTAACGGTCTGATCCTTGCCACCCCCGCCCCGGTCACCGCGGGGTTGATCGGCTCGTTTGAACCCGAGCTCAATGCCCTGCGGGGCATCGACAGCGCGAGTGCCGCCATCATCACGTTCTCGATCCCGCGTGACGCGGTCAGCTTGCCTCCTCGCGGCACCGGCGTGCTCGTGCCGCTGCACACTCCCTGGTCCGGTCAGGGTCCACTGATGGTAACCGCCCTTACGTTCCTGGACCGCAAGTGGCCCCACCTCTATCGAAGCGACGATGTGCTTCTTCGCGCGCACGTCGGTCGCAGCGACGATACGCGCTGGAGGGATCTCAGTGACGACGAACTGGTCCAGCGTCTCAACGACGAGCTGAGGGTTCTGCTGTCTAAGTGGGGCGCGCCTCGCGAGACCTTGGTGCAACGCTGGCTCGACGGACTTCCCCAGTATCGAGTGGGTCACGAACAGCTGGTGGAGCACGCACGATTAGCGGCTGGGAAGTATCACGTTTTCTTGGCGGGGAACGCCTACGACGGGGTGGGCGTGCCCGCCAGCGTCGGATCGGGACGACGAGCCGCGCGCGAACTCGTGTCGCTCTAACGAGCACCACCGGCTGCTCTCTACACGTAGTAGCCGGAGTGAATGTAGATGCACGGCACGCCTTCGCTCACGTACATCGCGTGATTCTTGGGATCGTCGTCGAGGGCTAGACGAACATCGAATCCCTGGGCAAAAAGCTCGTGCAACGTCTCGCGTTTGAATCGATCCACCCCCGAATAGTCGCCGTAGTCGCGCATAATGAGTAGGTCCCAGCGAATGCGATAGCGCTCCAACCAGGCCAGCGTGTGCGACTGCACGCGGCGGGGACGTCCCGTGACCAACACGACCCGCAGGGACGGGTCCAGTAACTCAAGAAGCCGTTCGATCTCCTCGATAATCGGATCCTCACCCACACCTTCAAAGAAACCCTTCCAGTCACCCCAGTCCAGGTAGTGCTGGCGCCCCGCAGCGTCGGCCAGGACCCCGTCAATGTCGAAAATCACCGCTTTGCCAGGGGCCAGCGTCGACTCTCGCCAGTGCCAGTTCTCGGGGACATTGTTCACGGTCATCACAACTTCTTATCGACTCATTTTCTCCCACGACTTCTCTGCGAGACTAGATGTCGTGGACGGAGCAGAACGACGAACGATTCCCGTCCCCTACGGGCACCACGTCTACGTGGTAAGCGACCTGGCGCTTTCACCCGCCACTCACGCGGAGATCCGGCCGATTCGCGAGTTCATCAGTCTCTTAGGCGACATTGACGACGCAGCGATCGTGGTGGTCGCCGGCAATTTCTTTGATCCGGGCCCCACCGAGGATCTGGCCACGTTTATCGAGGCGACCCTCGCGGCTCAGCCTCGCTTGCGCGAGGCCATCGCGGCATTCACCACCGCCTCGAATCACCAGTTTGTCGTGCTGGCGGGTAGTCGCGACGCGGGACTGCGCGACCACGTTCAGGCTCAGTTTCTTCTCACTGGTCTGGGAGCCCAGGTCGCCAGCGACCTCGTGTTGCAGGTCGCCACCGCCGAAGGCGTGCGCGACGTCGCCGTCGCCCCTGGACGTTACGACCTCGAGGTCGCTCCGGTGAACGAGCGTGATCGTCGCGACGCGCGGAGTCTTGAGGACCCTCTCGCGCTCCAACGATTTGTCGCGTCGCGTACCCTCTATCGACGCCTGGCTGCGTGGGTGTGGCTACCCGTGCTCGCCTTCCTGGGCCTGGACGTCTGGGCGATCTTTGCGAGTGTCGCCGACCATCTCGCGCGCCACCACTACCGCGTGCACGTCCTGGACTCGCACAACTTTTGGGAGAACGCGTTCGTGGCGCTGGTGATCGTGGCGATCTGCGAGACGTTGGTGGCGGGTCTGGCCGCACTGTGGGTACAGCGTCGATTCCATCGAACCGCGACCGCTCACCAACGCGACACTCTGAGCGAACCGTTGGCGCTGACCACCGTCGACGACGTCGACGCACTCGAGTTCGCGCGCCGCGTGGTCGAACGTGGCGGCGCCGGCGCTGTGGTGGGTGGCGCTCCCTCTCCGGCTCTCGCCTTTCTTGACCGCGGCGTCTGCGCCACTCCTGGCCCATCGCGCCAAGTGTTGGTGGAGCGACGCGGGCTCTTCGGACTACCCGCGGTCTTCGCCGCCGTGGAACGCCTTGGCGTCGTAGAGATCGAGGCGGGCAGCACCGTGCAGGTTCGTCTCTTTACCGGCGAGTCCCCCACGCGCCAGGGCACCCTTCTCGAGCGCGCGATAGGACGAGAAAACGTACAGGCCGAAACCAGCCAGGAGACCGAGGCGATCGCATCGTGGCCGAGCGGGCTGCCGTTTCCGATGAACGTGGAGCGACTCTACGAGCAGGTCCACCAGCGCACGGTGCGCCGCGCCATGGCCCTGTTGGTGTTCATCGAGGGTGTCTTTAACGTCGTGATCACCACGTTTCGTCCGTTGCGCAGTCACCTGCACCTCGTCTTGGAGGTCTTGCCCCTCGAAGTGGCCAAGGACGCCGCTGCCCTCACCGCGGTGGCCGGTATCGCGCTGATCATGTTGGCGCGTGGTCTACGTCGCGGGCAACGACGTTCGTGGTTCGTCGCGGTCACCATTCTGGCGATCACCATCGTGGCCCACGCGCTACGTGGCGGCACCATTGTCTCACTGGTCATCGCTGTCGCCCTAACCGTCGCATTGATCACCCAGCGCCGGTACTTTCAGGCAACATCGGACCGTTCGGGTGCCCTGACAACGCTGCCGCGCCTCGCGCTGATCGCCGTGGTGAGCGTGCTGACCGCGTCGCTGGGAATTGAGGCGACCGACCGCCACCAGCATCTGGCGAACTTCGGGGTCCTGGTGGTGGCGTGTCTCGAGCGCCTCGTGGGCCAGTACGACATCGCGCTACCCGATCGCGTCGACGACTTCGTCTCGCCGGCTCTGCTCGCCATCGGCGTCACTCTCATTGTCCTGGCCCTGTACGTGCTCACTCGACCAGTCGTAGACCGGCGACTCTCGTCGGCATCGAACTCGCGCGAGCGACGTCTCGGGGAGTTTCGCGCGCGCGAGATCGTTCGGCGACACGGACAGGGGACGTTGGACTATTTCGCCTTGCGCGACGACAAGCAGTTCTTCTTCTTTCGCGACTCTGTGGTCGCCTACGCCGTCTACGGCGGGGTGGCGCTCATCTCACCTGATCCGATCGGACCGGTCGCCGAACGCACCGAGGTCTTTAGCGCCTTTCGTCAGTTTGCCGAGGGCCGGGGCTGGACGATCGGGATCATGGCCGCGGGCCAGGAGTGGCTCGGCATCTATCACGAGGCGGGACTGCACTCGATCTACCTGGGGGACGAGGCCATTGTGAACTGCCAGACCTTCAGTCTCGAGGGCCACAAGATGAAGGGCCTACGTCAAGCGTGTACGCGACTGGCGCGCCACGGCTATCGAGTCGAGTTTTACGACCCCGCCACCATGGATCCCGCCAAGGTGACCGAGATCGTCGAGCTGATCTCCATGCTGCGACGAGGCGACGCCGAGCGCGGCTTTTCGATGATGCTGGGGCGACTCTTCGACCCCAAGGACAAGGGGCTCCTGCTCACCGTGGTCTACGCGCCCGACGGACGGGCGGCGGCCGTGTGTCAGTTCGTGCCCTCGCCCGCCATGGGGGGCTACTCACTCGATCTCATGCGCCGCGATCCGGGCGAACATCCCAACGGTCTCATCGACTACGCGCTGTGTACCACCATCGCGCACCTTCGCCTCCAGGGCAACCGTGGTCTGAGCCTGAACTTTGCCGCCTTCCGATCGGTCATTGACGGAGAAAAAGACGGCACCTTCTCTCGTGTCGAACGGTGGGCACTCAAACGACTTTCTGGAATCTTGCCCATCGAGTCTCTGTGGAGCTTTAACGCCAAGTACCGCCCGACCTGGCTGCCGCGCTACTTGGTCTATCCCGCCGTGGAGAGTTTCGTGCCGGTCGTGGCCGCCACGCTGCGCGCCGAGAGCATCACCGAGCTGCCCGTCATCGGGCGATTCTTCGCTCACGATCCGACGAATCGGCCCGCCACGGTGGTACCCGACGACGTTCTCGCGGCCGCACGCGAGGTCGACGCGGCGTCGGCCCAGCGACGCTAAGCCACGTCGAGAGTTAGACCTTCGACCTGCACGGTCTGGTTCGCCGCGGGCTCAGGAAAGCGGTGATCCGACGCGATGAGCGGTGCCATCTCGGTCGACGAAGGCGAACTCGCGTAGTCCGTAGTCGGTGTCGTGAGGGGCAACAAATCGACCCTTGACCCCCGAGGCGGACCACGCCTCGAAGAGTTCGTCAGCGTTGGAGACGTAGAAGTACAGTTCGACGCCGTGGTGACGATCGTGATCAACGTCTTCGCTCAGATGCAGTTCGACGCCGTCTCGCCGGACGAACCCGTAACGAACGGGTCCGTCGTACTCGTGGGAGGAGAATCCGAGCTTGCGGTACCGGCGCAGGGCGCGTGCCAGGTCACTGACCGGCACGACGGGGGCAACGCGTGACAGGGTGACCTCACTCATTGAGAGAGTCTCGCACGACTCGCAAACCGGGGCACAACTAACTCAGTCGCCGAGCGATTCCCTCGGCCAGGCGATGCGCCGCGTCAGCGTCGAACGTAAGAAAGAGCGAGGGCTCGACCAACTCGACCTCCATGACCAGCCACCCGCGGATCGTGGCAACCAGGTCAACGCGCGCGTAGAGCAACGAGTCACAGCCCAGTGTCGCCAGGACGCTCGTGGCTGTCTGGACGGCGTCGTCTTCGGCCGTGACGGCCCTGATCTGCCGACGGCGATAGAGAAAGTCCCGTTCACCAGGCGGAACATTGAGCATCGCCCCCTTGGTGATGGCGTGGGAGTACTGGCCGTCGATGAAGATGAGCCCGCGTTCGCCGAGTGTGTCGACACTATGAACGTAGGGCTGAATCAGAACGTCGCGGCCGCGCGCGTGTAGCGCATGGACGTGTCGCGTCGCCGCTTGCTCGTCTCCCTCGCGGTAGCGCAGCGCGTCGTTCGATCCCGCACCCACCCGCGGCTTCACGACGAAGTCCCCGTCGAAAAACACCGGCGTCTCGCCCACGGCCGCATAGTGCGAGGGAATGATGGCGAGACCGCGCGCCGCCACGTCCTGGAGGTAGATCTTGTCCGAGGAGTACTCGATGGCCGACAGTGGATTGTGGAGGTGAGCGATGGTGCGCGCCCAGGCGAGAAAGTCGCTGCGACGTGCAGAGTAGTCCCAGGTCGAGCGCACCACCACAAGGTCGTAGTCGTCCCAGGGGACAGTCTCGTCGTCCCAGATCGCGAGCTGGGCGCTGATGCGCGCATCGGCGAGCGCCGAGACGAGCAGCGCGGTGTCGGGGTCCTCGACGCCCCGGGCGGTCGCCACGGCGACGCGGCTCACGGAACGAAGAGGAGCGTCGCGTGCTGGACCCAGGCCGCCAGGGGTCCCGGCCAGACGCCAAAGAGTATCGACACCACGACGCCCAGCGCGATCACGATCACGCTGGCGCGCGGCACGGCTATTCGCGTGGCTTCGCCGTCGTCGTCGGCGAAGAGCGCGAGGGCGAATCTCAGATAGAAGAACGCAGCAATCGCCGCCGAGAGGATCGCGATGAGCGCGAGGGCCCCGCCACCGGCGTCGATCACCGAGGCCAGCACGGTGAACTTGGCGTAGAAGCCGATCGTCAGCGGCGCACCAAGTTGGGTGAGCAGCAAGACGGTGAGGGCGGCTCCTAGCCAGGGCTGACGTCGCGCCAGACCGCGGTAATGATCGATGCCGTGATTCACGTCCCCACGACCTCCCACCAGCGTCACGATGGCGAAGGTGGCAATGATCACCGGGGTGTAGGTAAGGACATAGAAGAGGGTCGCCGCGACGCCGCGCGGAGTGCCGGCCCACACACCCAGCAGCATGAAGCCGGCCTGGTTGATCGAAGAGTAGGCCAGCAGGCGTTTGACGTTGCGCTGAACGAGGGCGAGAGAGGCACCAACCACGCACGTCAGGACGATCAGCACGTAGAGGATGGGGCGCCACGTGGCGAGCTGGGTGCCCAACGCCGAGATGAGCACGCGCAGCAACGCGGCGAAGGCACCAACCTTGACGATGGAAGCCATCACGCCCGTCACCGGGGTCGGCGCTCCCTCGTACACGTCGGGGGACCACGCGTGGAAGGGAACGGCGGCGACCTTAAAGGCGAAGCCAATCAGCAACAGGGCCCCGCCGGCGTAGAGCAGACCCGGACGTAGGACCGTGTTTTCGGCCAGGAAGTAGGAGATCGAGGACAGGTTCGTCGAGCCCGTCGCACCATAGACGAGGGCCGCCCCGTAGATGAAGATCGCCGAGGCGAAGCCGCCCAGCACGAAGTACTTCAGCGCCCCTTCGTCCGAGCTGCGACGATGACGGTCAAAGCCCACCAGTACGTACAGGCCGATCGAGAGGATCTCGAGGCCCAAGAAGATCACGATGAGGTCGTTGGCTTGGACCATCAACAGCGCGCCCGCGCTCGACGCCAGCGCCAGGATATGAAAGTCAGCCCCGGCGATGCGTTCGCGCGTGGCCCAGTCGTGCGCCACGAACGCCGAGAGCAGCACGCCCGCGGCGATGGCGACGTTGCCCACGACAGAAAAGCCGTCGAGGACCACGGCGTGGGCGACAGTCGTGGTCGCACCGTGCAGGTCGATGTAGTGCCACTGGAACAACGCGATGACGATGACCGCTGCGGATGCGGCTGCCGTCACGCCGGTCGAGACGTTCAGGGCCAGCTTGTCGGGCACCAGGGCACTCGCGACCAACAGCACGAGGGCCGCGCCAAAGAAGATCAACACCGGCAGCAGCGCCAAGTAGTGGATGGAGGGAATCACGACGCCGATCATTTGGCGACCCCCGCGGCCAGGTGGTGCACGAGAATCTGCACCGAGGGGGTGATCTGGTCCAAGAACGGGTGCGGAAAGACACCCAGTCCCACGATCAACACCACGACCGGTACCATCACCCAACGCTCGGCCACGCTCACGTCG
>DATJUR010000070.1:0-3906 GCA_035502215.1 Acidimicrobiales bacterium
CACCATGCCGCTGATCGGCGACACCAGCGAGGCGTCAGCCAAGTTCTGTTCCGCGTCATCGAGCGTCACCTTGGCTGAGTCGACTGCCATCTCGTCGGAGCCAATTTGATCGGCGTACTGGCCATCCTCGGCCCCGCTCAGGTTGCTGAGGTCCTTGGCGAGCTCGGTCTTGTCGGCGGCCACCTTCTGTGCATCGAGGCGACTCGTCTGGGTGTTCTTCAGCTCGGTCTGGGTGAGTGAGGTCTCGGCCGACTGCACCGAGGTCTGCGCGTTGGACACGGCGGACTCGTCCTGGCTGACTTGGCTGTCGTCGCTCGACACGGTCGTCTGATCGTTCGCGCACGCGGCACTCGCCACCCCGTCGCCGGCGCAGTCGATTGCTTCCTTGTCGCGCGCGGCCGTTAGCGACGACTGATCGTTGCTCAGTTGGACCACTGCATTTGCGTCGGCGCTCTGAGCAGACGCGAGCGCCTGCTGGGCTCCCGTCACGCTGAGCTCGTCGGTCGTGGCGTCGTCGTTCAGGGTGACGTCGTCGTTCGACAGTGTGGTGCGATCAGAGTTCACCGCGGCGCGATCGGTCGCGATCAACGAGCTTGCGGGCGACTGCGCCGTCGCGAGGGTGGACTCGGCGTTATCGAGCGCGCCTTCACTCTGGTCCACCTGGGACTCCAGATCGGCCCGTTGCAACGTCGCCAACACCTCACCCGCCTTTACCTCCTGACCCACCTTCACGCTCACCGACGCGACCGTTCCCGACGTCGCAAAGTTGAGGTCTGCCTGTGTGACCGGCTCGATCGTTCCGCTCAGCGACGTCGTCTGCGTGACCGAACCGATCTCGGCTGGTGCGCTCACGTACTGGGCGCTCGGCGAGGAGCTCAGCGCCAGACCCCCCAGGGTCCCGCCCACCGCGAGGGCCACGATGAGTGCGAGGACCACGGCCGTCTTTGCCCTTGATCGCGGGCGCCACGTCCGGCGCATCATCGCAGTCCTCGATTCCGACACGCCCCACCAGATTCAGAGTCGAACACAGAGTTCCTTCCGTCGTAGTCGCTACCAACTACTCGTCTGTCCCAAAACCTAGGAAGAGATGAGCGGCAGCGTCATCACTCGAAAGGGCCATTCGCCCCGTGATATTCCAGTACGACTGGTCCGTCGCACTCCCCGGCGCGTCATACCCAGGTATGACACCTCAGGCGCGATGACGCGAGCGAGCGCCTGGCGTACCGTAAGGACATGGCACGTGATCTAGTCTCTTCGTCTCACTGGCCCGTGCGGCTCCACGCTCTTGGCGCGGGTGCGGGCGAGGTCGCCGTCGGCACCGATCCCGCCGTCACCTGGCGCTCGGCGCGCGCGCGGCGCGCGGGTACCATCGCCACCTTCGTCGGTGTAGCGCTCATCCTGGCGGCGATCGCGGGCGTCGTCGTGGCGCTGCGCGTATCGTTCGGACCAGCTGTCAGTAGCGGGCTCTCTTCGAAGTTCGTCGTTCGCGGCGGCCTGAACGTAGTCCAACAGGGCCTTGGCGGCGCCAGCTTCGCCGTCAAGAGCGCGACGGTGGGTTCGCTGGGCTCCCTCGCTCTGTTCGAGTGGTCGAGCTTCGGGCTGATTGGCCTGGGTCCATTCTTCTTGGCGTGGCGCTACCCGCTGTTCGCGTGGCGAGTGGGCTTCCTCGCCGCACTCATCATCCCCGCCATCTCCATGCGTCCGTTTGGCGCCCTGCCGCCGCGCTATCAACTTCCACCTGAGCAGTTGGCGCTGCTGGTGGTCGTGCTATGCCTCGCGGGCATCCGCCATAGCCGCGCGGCGCTGTGGTGGATGTGGGCGCTCATGGCGATCCCGTCCTGGATCTGGCTGGGGCCTGGCCTGCTCAAGCCCCTGGGTGCCGACGTGGCGCTGATGGTCATCGTCATCGCGCTCGACGCACAGGGCGCCTCGCTGCGCGCCCGTCATGAACTCGCCGCTCAATTCGAGCGCACTGAACTCGAAGAGGCCCGCCGAGCCGTCCTCGAGGAACGAACCCGCATTGCGCGAGAGATGCACGACGTCGTCGCCCATCACATGTCCCTGATTGCGGTGCAGGCCGAAACGGCGCCGTATCGTTTGCGGGAGTTGCCGGGCCCCGCGCTCGACGAGTTCTCGTCGCTGAGTACGCACGCGCGCGAAGCCCTCAGCGACATGCGCCGACTCCTCGGGGCGTTGCGCAACGAGGGACCCGCCGAGCGCGCTCCGCAGCCTCGTCTGGGCGACGTGCCCGAACTAGTGGCCGCCAGCCAGCGAGCAGGTGTCGAGATCAGCCTGACGATGCCCGAGGTCACGGCGCTGACATCTCCGGGAGTGGAGCTGTGTGCCTATCGCATTGTCCAAGAGGCGCTCGCCAACGCCAACCGTCACGCTCTGGGCTCGGAGATCTCCGTTGTCGTGGAGGGCAACAGCGACGCCCTTCGCCTGCGCGTGCGCAATGGCCCCGGGCTCAACCAGGCGACGCCCTCGAGCGAACCACGAGCGGGACACGGCCTGATGGGAATGAGCGAGCGCGTGGCGATGCTCGGGGGCGACCTCGTCGCCCAAGAGGATCCCGACGGGGGCTTCGTGGTGGCCGCGGTCCTGCCGCTGAGTTCACCCCAGTTGTCGTCGACTCCGTGACGATCACGTGTCTCATCGTCGACGATCAGGCCATGGTCCGCGAAGGATTCGGCGCCATTCTCAATGCCCAGGACGATATGAGTGTGGTCGGCCAGGCCGCGAACGGGGCGCTAGCGGTGGCGCTCTACCACGAGCACCTGCCCGACGTGATCTTGATGGACGTGCGCATGCCCGTCATGGACGGCCTCGAGGCCACTCGACGCATCCTCGCCGAGCGCCGCAGCGACGCGCCGGTGCGCGTGCTTGTTCTCACGACCTTTGACCTGGATGAGTACGTCTACGAAGCCCTGCGCGCCGGGGCCAGCGGGTTCCTGCTCAAGGACGCTCCGGCGGCCGAGCTGGTTCACGCGGTGCGTGTCGTGGCCGCGGGTGACGCGCTCCTCGCGCCTTCGGTGACGCGGCGCTTGATTGCCGACTTCTCGCGTCAACGACCGAGCGCTCCTGCGGCGACCTCGATCGAAGAACTCACGCCCCGCGAGAACGAGATCCTGCGACTCATCGCTCAGGGGCTCTCCAACGCCGAGATCAGCGAGACCCTCTTTATCGCCGAGCAGACCACCAAGACCCACGTCGGGCGGGTCCTGTTGAAGTTAGGACTCCGAGACCGCGCCCAGGCCGTGGTGTTCGCTTACGAGTCGGGCTTGGTCACCCCGGGCGAGTCCGACTAGGGCGTTCCCTGGAGCAGGTCGCGTCGCTCTCGATAGTCGGCGGGGTCAATCTCACCACGAGCGAAGCGCTCATCAAGAATCGCCAACGCCTCCGACGTGGACGTCGCGCGGGGGCGCGGACCCGAACCGTGCGCAAAACGGTGAGCGAAACGGCTCCTGCGCACGACCAGGGTGATCAACAGCGCCACGGCGGCGATGACCACAAGGAACGCCACCAGGCCGAGAAAGGCACCGAGGGGCCCGCGCGGTCCGAACTGCCCGGGGCCAAAGGGTCCGAATCGAATCACTCCCCCCGGGCCGGGCCCGTGAAGAGCAACTCCCGAACGTCCAAAAAAGAAACCCATCGTTCTTCCTCCATCACTATGTCTAGGCCCCGTCTTCGCCCAACGCAAGCCACCGCCCTAGAGAAGATTCTCGCCGCCAAAGATGTCCGAGACCGACGTGTCCTCAAAGATCGCCGAGATCGCGTTGGCGAGAATCGGCGCGATCGAGAGAACCTCGAGCTTTTCGAAGCGCTTCTCGGGCGGCAGGGGCAGAGTGTCGGTCACCACGACCCGCGAGATCGGCGCGTTGAAGAGTCTCTCCACCGCCGGGGGTG
>DATJUR010000071.1:0-5577 GCA_035502215.1 Acidimicrobiales bacterium
GGCCGCGACCTGGGCTGCGTGATGTCGGTCGTAGCGATCGAACACGTACTGGATCACCTCTTCTCGCCGACCCGACTCGATGTCCACGTCAATGTCGGGAGGACCATCGCGCGCCGGTGAGAGAAACCGCTCGAAGAATAAGTTGAGGGACACGGCGTCGGCGTTGGTGATGCCGAGCGAATAACACACCGCCGAGTTGGCGGCCGAGCCTCGTCCCTGGCAGTAGATATCGCTCCTGCGACAGAACTCCGTGATGTCCCAGACGGTTAAGAAGTAGCCCGCAAAGCCGAGCGTTCTGATCACCGACAGTTCGTGATCGATCTGACGCCACGCGCCCGGTACGCGCTCGTTGTCGCGTGTGCCGTAGCGCTGAGTGGCACCCTGCGCCACGATCTCTTCTAAGTACGACTGCTCGTCGTGGCCCTCGGGTGTCTGGAACGCCGGGAGATTCGGCGCGACCAGGCGAAGGTCGAAGGCGAGCTGGCCCACCAACTCACCGGCCGTGTCAACGACCCCGGGCCAGCGCGCAAAGCGTCGGCGCTGCTCATCGTCGCTGCGCAGGTGCGCGAGCGGCGAGGCGCTCTGCCATCCCTCCATGTCGTCGAGGCTCTGCCGCGCGCGAATCGCGGCCAGCACGCTGGCGCGAGGAAAGTCCTGCGGGGTGGCGTAGTGCACGTTGTTGGTCGCCACCGCCGACACCTTCGCGCGTCGGGCCAGCTCGACGAGCGCGTCGTTGCGCGCCACGTCGTCGGGCTCGCCGTGATCCCAAATCTCCACGGCCACGTTGTCACGCCCGAAGCGCTCGACGAGTTGGGCGAGCGAGCGCGACGCGGCCCGGGGTCCTTCATTCACCAGCGCGCGCGTGAGCGGTCCCTTGCGACAACCCGTCAGCACCAGCCACTCGTGAGCCGCACTCGCCACCGTCTCTACACCGAGACGCGGCGCGCCCTTTTCGCCGCGTTCGAGCAGAGCCAGAGCGAGCATCCGCGAGAGCGACGCGTACCCCTCGGGCGAACGCGCCAGCACCACGAGGTGATCGCCCGAGGGATCGGGGACTCCCACCCGGTCATCGTGAGCGTCCAGGGTGATCTCGCTGCCAAACACGCTGGCGAGACCCAGCGCACGCGCCGCTTCAAAAAACCGCACCACACCATAGAGGCCATGGTGGTCGCACAGCGCGAGGCCCGAGAGTCCGAGGCGCGACGCCTCGACGACGAGTTCCTCGGGATCGCTCGCGCCGTCTAAGAAGCTAAAACCCGAATGCGCGTGCAGTTCCCCATAGGTGGCCATCAGCGTCAGTCATAGATTCCGACGAGCCACCACCGATTCGACTCCGCAGCAACCAACAACGCCTCACCCGAGGCGAGCACCATCTGGACGTGCGCCCGCCGACGGTGTCGCGACCACCACCGCTCCACCAAGGGCCACGGTCCCGCAAACCAGATGATCTCTCGACGCAGCGGCGACGAGAAGATCACGGCCGCCGGAGCCGCACTGAGAACGCCACGCGAGTTGAGCACCACGGGTCGATCCGCCTCGTCGCGCAGCTGCAACGGCACGGGGTGAGCGAGGGTCGTGGCCGGCGAAGGCGCCGCCAGCCGCCCCGGCCAGGGGGCCCGATCGCGCACGACCGTCGAAGGTGACCCCCAGGGCACGAGGGTCGCGCGATCCTCGGGTCCGCGACCTCCCTGAAGACTCGCTACGACCACCGCCTCGGCCCCCAGTCGCTCGCGCACCCGCCGCGCGGCTGCGTCGGCGCGATCGTCTTCGGCACCACGTTGACCAAAGAAGCCCTGCTGCTCGTCGAAGAGGTCGTCCACCCCCCGCAGCTGCGCGAGGCGTCGCGCCAGTTTGGGGTCGCGCTGAGACTCCAGTTCGGTGAGTTCGCCGCGGGCCACCCGGTGCAAGATCAGCGCGTGTTTGTTGAAGCGCTCTCCCACCCGCGCACTGTCTAGGTCCGCGAAGGCGCCGAGCGTGTGGAGTCCCAAGCGCCGACACGTGGTCGCGAGATCTTTGCGGCCCAGTACCTCGAGGGGCTGGGCACGACGAAACGCGTCACTGCCTCCACGGGGTACGAGAACCTCCCGGTGCGCGGCGAGCTCCGCGCAGAACAGTCCTTCGGCGACGCCGAGCTTGGCGGGTGCGCCCACGACATCGAGAACGCACTGGCGCACCATGCCCAGCACCGCCTCGTCACCACCAAAGAATCGACTCGGTCCGCGCAAGGGCATGACGAAGAGACCCAGTCGTATCACCTCGGTAAAAGGGCACATCGCCTCGAGCGCGTCGGCCAGGGCGATGGTGTGACGCAACGTCGAGCCATCGGGCTGTTCAAGGGCGAGGGACTCGACCCACACCGCGAGGAGCTGCTCCATCAGCGAGCCTCCGCCGCACCGCGACGATTGGGCACGATCACCACGTGGTCACTACCGCGCGCGAGTTCTCCGCGCCCGCTCACGTGCACCGTGAGATATCTCGCGTCCAGGCGCGAGGAGGCCACCCACTCGGCCTGGGTGACCCGAAAGAGAATGTCCGCGGGCAGGGGCCACGACACGCGCGGCTCACTCAGCGCCACGAGGACCGAGCCACGCTCTCGTACGCGGTCCATCAAGCGTCGTGACGCCTGGTGCCCCGGACGCGACGGCGGCCGCACGACGACGAGGTCAACCCCGTCGAGAAGATCGGCCGCCGACTCCGCCCACGCGCCCCTGGGACGTGGGACGAAGAGCACGCGGCGCAGGTCCACCCCGAGCTCGGCCATCGCGACGACCCCGGGATCGTCCACGCCCACGACGCCCGCCCAGTGCCCACTCGTGCTGGCCTCGCTCACGAGGCTCAGAGCGAGACTGAGCCCACCCAGGCCGACCGGTGACTCCACCACCACCGTCGATCCACGACGCAGCGTCCCGTCGGGCACGAGCGCACGCCAGGGCTCACCGAGAGGGATCGTGCGGGTCTTGGCGAGCGATACCGGGCGCACCCGGGCGAGCAGGTCAGGAGAGAGCGAGGGTCGAGGAGAAGCAAAAGCGAACATATGTTCGTAAGAGTAGCCACCCGTCGCGACACGCGCCAATGGACAATAAAAGGCCAAAATCTTGGCCTTCTCGTGCGAGAATCACGGCATCATCCGCCTCGCCACCCCCTCCGACGCCCTTGACGCGCTCGCCCTCCGGGGTGAGGCCACGGGCCTCAGCGCCGATCGGGCGCGTGAGATTCTCGAGGGTGCGATCGCAGCGAGTGAGTGTCTCGTTGACGTCGATGCGAGCAACAAGCTCACCGGCTTTGTCATCACCAACACCCGAGCATTCTTCGGTCGAGATTTCATCAAGCTGCTCCTCGTCGCTCCGACTCACCGACGCACCGGCATCGGTCGTGCGTTGCTGGAGGCGGCGGTGTCTGGAGCGAGTACGGCAACGATCTTCTCTTCCACCAACGAATCCAATGCCGCCATGCGCGCGTTGTTCGAGCACGACGGTTGGACCCTGAGCGGTGTGCTCAGCGGAATCGATGAGGGAGACCCTGAGATGGTCTTCTGGCGAGCGCGCTAGGTCCGTGCTTGTTGGGTCACACGCGCACGGCAAACTAGAAGCGTGTGTGGCCGGATCGCTCTCTTCACTCCCCCCGCTCATCTCGCCCGGTTCCTGGACGCCGCCCTCGCCGCCGACCTAGACCTGGAGGGGCTGCCAAGTTGGAACGTGGGTCCCCAGCGAACGCTCTTCGGAGTCAGCTATCACCACGACGCACGGATAATGGATGGCTACCGCTGGGGCCTGGTGCCGAGTTGGGCCAAAGATCCTTCGATCGGTAATCGAATGTTTAACGCACGTGCCGAGGGAATCGAAGAGAAGCCCGCATTTCGGCGCGCCTTCGAACGTCGAGCCTGTGTGATCCCCGTCGATGGCTTCTACGAGTGGGACCATCGACCCGGAGCAAACCGACAACCGAACTTCTTCACGCGCGTCGACAACGATCCCACTCTCCTCGCCGGTCTCTACGAGTTCTGGCGCGACCCGGCAGTTGAAAATCCCGAACCCCTCGTGACGTGCACCGTCATCACCACGACGCCCAGTGCGGATATTGATGGGATTCACGACCGCATGCCGGTCGTCCTATCGCCCGATGACGTTGAAGTCTGGCTCGACGTGGCCGATCACTCGCCCGAGGAGCGGCTCTTGTTGCTGCGTCCTGCGCCCGTGGGCACCCTTCGTCACTATGGAGTGGGCAAGGCCGTGGGCTCGGTGAAGAACGACGGACCCGAACTCATCGAGCCCCTCGAGCCGCAGTCGCTCTTCTAATCCCGCGTTGAGCCGTGCCGTAGCCTGAATCCATGACGTTGCAGTTGCGCCCCTATACCCCAGACGATGAAGCCGCCGCCCTCGCGATTCACCAAGAGATGCTGGCCGACGACTTCTACTTTCTCCTCTTTTGGGAACCCACGATGTCCTGGACCGCGTTTCTCGCTTCGATCGACGAGTCCCGACGGATCGGCTTTCCCTCCGCCTCTCCCCCGTACCGTGTTCGCTCCGACCAGTTGGCGGCCGTCGTGGACGATGAAATCGTCGGACGAGTATCGGTTCGATTTGAACTGAATGAGTTCCTGCGTGAGCGCGGCGGCCACGTGGGATATGGCGTTGCTCCGGCGCATCGCAATCGCGGCTACGCCTCCGAGATTCTCAGACAGGCCCTCGTTCTTCTTCGCGCCGAGGGCGTAGATCGGGTTCTCGTGACGTGTGACGACAAGAACGTGGCGTCCGCTCGGGTGATTGAAAGAAATGGCGGTGTGCTGGAGTCGATCTCACCACCCCAAGAGGGAGACCAGAAGTTCGTGCGCCGATATTGGATCGAGTGAATTTGGCCGTAGACGGCCGAAAACCCCGAGTGACCAGTGAGCCGAAACTCACCCGCCCCTCGGGGTTTCCGAGGCACGTCATCGGCGCTCCGTGTCGGACAGAACACCTTTGACGGCAGGCACTTCACGTCATTCGCCCGTTCCGTGTAGCGGACCGAACTCCGCTACCCGTCGAAAGGAATCCGTCCCTCTTGCGAGGTCCCTTTTCCCCCCGCCTCTTTCTCACCTTGCGGTTCGTCAGATCGTTGGCAGGTACTACGTGAACTACGAGTGATACTCTGCCAGAGTTTTTTCCCCCCACCAAGGCCAAAGGGGGAAATCAAAAACTTTTGCCCAGGTTTGTGTCAGTTATCCACCAAAGAAATCGGCAAGACGTCACATACCAACCACTTAGGCGCATCTTTTCCACAGATAGAGCCAAGTTTCCGGTCTCAAATCGTCTGATTCGGGCACTGGAAAACTACCTGCGAACAGGCACCATTGCCCAGTTACACCGACGTAACTCGCTCGAACCACCGCCCGTGCGCGTGGCACCACACCCATTGTACCGGAGAGCCGCCAAGACGCGACACCACGATCAGCGACGCCGCGCAAAGCGCGTGCTGTTTGTTCACGTTCCAGAGTGCGAGAGGATCGTTCTTCGACTCGCTTAGGAGCGCACTATAAAAGGGCAGTCGCGCGTAGTCGCGGGCGCCATCGCTGTGCGGTATCTCATACGCGCGTCACCG
>DATJUR010000072.1:0-14344 GCA_035502215.1 Acidimicrobiales bacterium
CGACACCGGCGAAGTGCTCGCGCTCAACAACATCGACCCTCACGCCGGCTATTGGAGGAACCAGCTGCGCCCACCAGGTCGTTGGCCCCGAATCTGAACGATGTCGCGACTCATATATGAACGGTGTCCCGACTCATCACATGGAGCCTGGGAGGAGATTCGAACTCCTGACCTGCGCATTACGAATGCGCTGCTCTACCGACTGAGCTACCCAGGCGCAGAGGGCCACTTTAGCCCATCGACTTTGCCATCCCCTTCGCCTAGACGTCCATCAGTGTCAACATCAGGTCGTTGAGCAGGAGCGACTCATCGAGGTTGGTCTCGAGTCGCTTATTCGCTTCGGCCAGGGCGTCGAGTGCTCTGAGTGTCGCACCGACTCGGTAGTCACTGCGCGCGTCGTTCGCTTCGACGTTCTCGAGCAGTCGTTCGCGGTAGACGCCACTCAACGTGCTCAGTCCGCAGCGCAGCTCGTCGAGTCGAAAGCGGCGCTGCTCGCGTCGGAACTGCGCGTCGACGTCGCGTTTGCTTTGTGTTCGCTGTCCCAGCTCGCGCGCTTCGCTTGACCTGCGGTCCCACTCATCGTGCTGGAGTCGCTCCAGAGGACTCATCGCCTCATCGATCGACGCGGCGAGTTCCTTGGCGAGTCGCGTGGAGTCCGAGATCTTTCCGGTCAGGCGCTGGGGGACGGCGCGCCACTGGGCCATGCGCTCAGACAGACCGCTATCACCTACGAGTATGCGCGCGCGGCGCAGGCTGCCGTTGGCAGCGATGGCCGCGTTCTGGGCGACGTCGCGCGCGGCACCTTCGTTGACAAGGATGGTGACGACCTCAGCGTCGCTCAGCGCGCGAAGCCTCACCTGGACACACCGCGACGCGATCGTGGCGAGCTCTTCCACGACCTCCTCGGCGCTCAGGAGAAAGACCGTACGACCGGGCGGCTCTTCGAGGGTCTTGAGGAGGGCCGTCGCACTGGGCGAGGCGCCCGTTGTCGTCAGATCAACGTCCTCGAGGACGACGACCTGATAACCCGCGCCCAGCGGTCGGCGGCGCGCCACTCGCTCGATGTCGCGAATCTCCTCCATGCGCCACGTCGCGCCCGAACGCTCGGCGACGTAAACGTCGGCGTCCGCGCCGTCGAGCACGAGGCGACACTCTTCGCAGGTCCCACAGCCGTGCTGGGCACACTGCAGGCCGGCCGCGAAAGCGATGAGGGCGTCGTGCACGCTGGCCTGGCTCGGCCCACTGAAGAGATAGGCGTGCACTGGGTGACGCGCGTGCTGTCGAAGGGCGTTGGCCGCGCGCTCTTGACCCACCAGCGTGTCAAAGACGTCGCTCATGTCACCAGAGTAAGTGGGCGACGTGTTGGTCGATCACGGTCGCCACGACCTCCACAGTGGGCGCGGCGTCGACCACGATCCAGCCCTCGTGCTCGGCCAGTTCGAGATACCCCTCACGCACGCGCTCGTGGAACGCGAGGTCGGCCGACTCGAAGCGGTCCTTCTGGTCGCGCGTTCGGCGCTCGTTGACCAACTCAACGGGCAGGTCCAACAAGATGGTCGCGTCGGGCACACACGACCCAATCGCGAGCTGGCTCGCTCGGCGCAACAGATCGAGATCGACCCCGCGTCCGTACCCCTGGTAGGCGAGCGTCGAGGCGAAGAACCGGTCACTCACCACCGAACGTCCCGCACGCAGGGCCGGCTCGATCACGGTCGCCACGTGGTGCGAGCGGTCGGTCAACATGATGAGTGCTTCGGTTACCGGTTCCATCGGCGTGGCCGCGTCGAGGACCAGGTGACGCAGGCCCACGCCGAGCGGTGTGTCGCCGGGCTCGAAGGTAAAACGCGCGTCGTGCATCTCGGCCACCCGGCGGGCTTGGGTGCTCTTGCCACTGACGTCGATGCCCTCAAAGACGAGAAAGACGCCGCGTTCGCTCACGAGTCCTCGAGATGCTTGGCGAGCAGCGCGGCGTTCGCTGCGGCGCCCTGAGCTGCGCCCGCGCGCTTGCGCGCACTCGTCGCCTTGGTGGTCTTCTTGGCCGCCTTGGCGGTCTTTTTTGTCGGGGCGCTGGCCTTTCTGGTTGCCTTCTTCGCGGGCGCCGCGGCCGACTTCTTCGTCGCCTTGCGCACCCTCGTGGAGGGTTCCGCGTTGCGCCTCTCGGCGAGGAGTTCACTCGCACGGTCCATCGTCATCGACTCAGGAGAGTCCCCCAAGCGCAGCGTCGCGTTCGTTTCGCCGTCGGTGACGTAGAGGCCAAATCGTCCGCTGCGCACCACGACGTGTCGCTTGGTGACGGGATCCTCTCCCAGGTCCGCCAGCGGCGCTGCGGCGGCCCGTCGACCGCGCGCCTTGGGCTGGGCGAGCAGGGCAAGCGCGGTCTCGAGGTCGACGCGGAAGATCTGGTCTTCGTCCTCGAGTGAGCGCGTCTCCTTTTGCCACGTGAGGTACGGACCGTAGCGACCGTTCTGGGCGAGGATCTCGCCGCCCTCGGGATGTGTACCCACCACGCGCGGCAGCGACAACAGTCGCACAGCGTCCTCGAGCGTGATCGTCTCGGGCGTCATCGTGGAGAACAACGAGGCCGTGCGGGGCTTCTGCTTGGCGTCGGTCACCTCGCCGACCTGCACGTAGGGTCCGTAGCGCCCCGCCTTGAGATAGATAGTCTCACCCTCGTCGTTGACGCCCAGTTCGCGATCACTGCTGGGTGCCGCCAGCAGTTCTAGTGCGCGCTCGACGCTGAGCGAGTCGGGTTCGGTCGCTTCGGGAATCGACACGCGGTCCTCGCCGTGCACGAGGTAGGGCCCGTAGCGCCCCGATCGTACGGAGACCGGCTCACCGTCGGGCGCCGCTCCCAGGACGAGTGAGTTGATCGCGGCGAAGTCGAAGTCGTGGGGCTCGTGGGTCACGTGCTCGAGGCCGAGGCGCGCGAAATCGCTCGTCGCACTCTCGTCGCCGAAGTAGAACTTGCGCAACCACGGCTCGAGGTCCTGGCGACCCTGGGCGATCTCGTCGAGCTGGTCCTCCATGGCGGCCGTGAACTGGTAGTCCACCAGGTCGGCGAAGTAACTCTGGAGCAGGTTGACCACCGCAAAGGCGCGGAACGTCGGCACCAGTGACTTGCCCTTTTTCCACACGTATCCGCGACGATCGATCGTCTTCATCACCGACGCGTAGGTCGACGGCCGACCGATGCCTAAGTCCTCAAGCTTCTTGATCAACGTCGCTTCGGAGTAGCGATCCGGTGGCTGAGTGTCGTGGGCCTTGGCCTCGGCACTCGCCGCGACGAGGCCCATCCCTTCGCTCAGTGGCGGCAAGATCCGCTCTTGGTCGGCGAGTTCGGCCTCGGGATCATCCGTCCCCTCGACGTACGCCCGACGAAATCCCGCAAACTCGATGCGCAGTCCGCTCGCGCTCAGGCCGACCCTCACGTCACCGCGCTCGTCGACGTCGCTCAACTCACCGGTGAGTCGCACGCGATCTTGGGTAAGGCGCGCATCGACCATCTGTGAGGCGATGGTGCGCTTCCAGATGAGGTCATAGAGCGCCCGCTCATCGCTCCCGAGTTGACTCTGGGCGTCATCGAGTGAGCGAAACGACTCACCAGCGGGGCGAATTGCTTCGTGCGCCTCCTGGGCGTTTTTGACCTTACGGTCGTAGCGACGCGCCGACGGGGCCACGTAGTCGTCGCCGAACATCTCGGCCGCGTGACGTCGGGCCGCACGAATCGCCTCATCCGAAAGGGTCGTGGAGTCAGTTCGCATGTAGGTAATCCAGCCGTTCTCGTAGAGCCGCTGGGCGGCGCGCATGGTGCGCTCGGGGTCGAAGCGCAACTTGCGACTGGCCTCGATCTGCAGCGACGAGGTCATAAAGGGCGCCTGAGGTCGCTGGGTGCGCGGGGTGGAGGTGATCGACTCCACCGACAGCGCGGCACCGGTAAGCCGGTGCGCGATTGAGCGAGCGACGCGCTCGCCCAGTACGTCGAGGTCGCCCTTGGCGCTGAGGTGGCCCCGGGCGTCGAAGTTCTTGCCCGTCGCCAGCGCCACGCCGTTCACGCTGTCCAAGGTGGCCTCAAAGCTCGACGAGGCGTCGATCGTGGCGACCACGTCGAACCAGGTAGCCGAGCGAAAGGCCATGCGTTCGCGCTCGCGCTCGCAGACCAAGCGAATCGCCACCGACTGGACGCGTCCCGCCGAGCGGGCCTTGTCCACCGCGCGCCAGAGCACGGGCGAGACCTCGTAGCCCACCAGTCGGTCCAAGAAGCGCCGACCCTCCTGGGCGTCCACCAGACGCAGATCGAGATCGCGAGTCTCGTCGACCGCCTTGGTGATGGCGGCCGGGGTGATCTCGTGAAAGACCATCCGCTTGACCGGGACCTTCGGATTGAGAACCTCTTGGAGGTGCCAGGCGATCGCCTCGCCCTCGCGGTCTTCGTCGGTCGCTAGGTACAGTTCGTCGACCTGCTTGAGCGCGGCCTTGAGTTCGGCGACAATCTTCTTACGGTCGCTGGACACGACGTAGACGGGCTTGAAGTGATCGTTGACGTTGATTCCCAGACGGGCCCACTTCTCGCCCTTCACCGACGCGGGAATCTCGGCCGCACTTTGGGGAAGATCGCGGATGTGGCCTACCGAGGGCCGCACGATGTAGTCCGGTCCCAACATGCCTTGTATCCGGTTCGCCTTGGCCACCGACTCGACAATCACGAGGGCTCTAGCCATGTTCACCAACTCTGCGGTCTCTCACGGCGTGACACCCTATCGCCGACGTGTTCTCGTTCACCACAACCTAGGCACGACAGCAACTCTCATCACGTCTTTCAGCGCGCACTCACGAATCGACACCGTGTCGAGAAAAGAGTCCGAACCGGCTCGCTCTATCGGTCATTCGACGGGGCGGCCACAATCTCGTACTGCGGATTGAGAATCACCGCCTCGCGTCGCAGCGAGGTCACGGTCCCTTTGACCATGAGGCGAGTACCGCGCTCGATGCCGGGCACGTTGGAGCGCCCCTGGAACACCAAGGTGATCGACCCCGTGTTGTCCGCGATCACGCAGCGCAGTTCGTGCACCCCACTCTCGTTGCCAATCGACATGGCGCGCACGCGTCCGGCGATCTCGACGAACTCTCGCTCCATCAACCCGCCGATGGGCGCCGCGTCCGCGGAGCGCTCGGCCAACTTGACGTCGGCCGCCAACGTGCCCGTACTGCGCAGGCCCCCCCGAGTGACTTCGTCGCCCGCGGGCTCTTCTTGAATGACGCCCTCGCTGAGTCGGCGCACCGCGCTGTAGGGGATGATCGTTGCCCCCACGCGCGGCACGTGCATGACCGCGTTGGCGATCTGATCGGCGGTGCGGTCGTGTAGCAAGCGCTGCAGACGCGAGACAAACCCGCGTCGGGGCAGAATTACCATGCAGAACACCTCGGGATCTCGCACGACGTCGGCCACCAGCTCGAGGGCGGCGCGATCGATGCGCCGGTCCTCGCACTCAACAACTTCGAGGGCGATGTTCGCCGAGGCGGTGTTGGGTCGGCCCCAACTCGCCTCCAGGCGTTTGGTGACCAAGTTGTCCACGTCGAAGTGCACGGCGCGCACGGAAAAGGGACTCAGTGAACTGCAGTACAGCAGGGCGCGCTCGGTGGGCAGATCGTAGTTGTCCACGAACACGATGACCCGGTTGGTACGAATCTGGTGAGCGGCGCGAGCGCTGTTGGCCTCGAAGGCCTTCTCTTCGCGCATGTACTGGCGGTGAAAGCGCAGGAGTCCCCAGTACATCAGCGGCCCCACCACCACGATGATCCACGCCCCCTCGGCGAACTTCACGATGACAAAGATGAGCACCACCAGTGACGTCACGCACGCCGAGGTCAGGTTGATCACCACGCCTCGGCGCCAGTGCGCGTCGCGCTCTCGTAGGTGACGCGCGACCATGCCCGCTCCGGCCAGCGTGAACCCGGTAAAGACGCCGATCGCATAGAGCGCCACCAGCGCGTTGACCGATGCCTTGAAGGCGATAATGAGCGCCAACGACACCACGCCCAAGACCAGGATCCCGTTGGAGAACGCCAGGCGATGTCCGCGCTTGGTCAGCTGGCGCGGCAAGTACTTGTCGCCCGCCACGTAGTTGGCGAGGAACGGAAACCCGTTGAACGACGTATTGCCACCGGTGTAGAGGATGCCCACCGTGGCGATCTGGACGATGAAGAAGATGACGTGGCCCGCCCCGCGTGCGCCAAAGACGTCCGAGACCTCTTGGCCCACGACGGTGGGCGAACCCGCGGCGTAGGGCAGCGCGTGGGTCCAGTGCGCGAGCAGCGCGGTGCCGATGAGAAGGAAGCCGAGCAGACACGACATCACCACCAACGTGGTGCGGGCGTTGTGCGACTCGGGCCGGCGAAAACTCGCCACCCCGTTGCTGATGGCCTCGAGTCCCGTCAGTGACGAACCACCGTTGGCGTACGCGCGCAGCAGCGAGATGAACGCGAGGCCCATCAACAGCCCGCTGCCCGAGTGACCCAGTCGACCCTCAACGAGCAGGTGCGCGGCGGGCACGGGAATGACGTGCAGGGTCCCGGCGAACTTCTTGTAGTAGCCCAGGATGATCGTCGAGCCCAGCGCGAGCACGTAGAAGTAGGTCGGAAACGCAAAGTAGCTGCCCGCTTCGCGCAGACCGCGCAGGTTGCCAAAGATCAGCACCAGCACAACCAAGACCGTCAGGGGAACCGTGCCGTTGCCAAAGAGCGGGAAGTGCTCAGTGAGCGCAGGGAACGCGGTCGTTAGCGCGGCGGTGCCCGCCGAGCACTGCACCGCGACGGTGACCGTGTAGTCGATCAGCAGGGCCACGGCCGCGACCTGGGCCACCTTGGGGCCAAAGTTATCCCGGGCCACCACGTACGATCCCCCGGCCGTCGTGTAGTACTTAATCACGTCCCAGTACGAGATCGTCACGAACAACAACACACCGATGATGACGAACATGATCGGCACCACGAGCGCGAAGGCGGCCAGACCCACGTAGGGCGTCATCTGGGTGAGAATCTCTTCGGTACCGTACGCCGATGACGAGATGCAGTCGGGGGCGAGCACCCCAAGGGCGATGGGACGATTGAGTCGCTCGCCGCTGAGCTGCTCGCTGACGAGCGGCTTGCCCAGCAGGACCCGCTTGAGGCGATAGTTCAGCGTTTCGGGGTAAAACTTGGCGAGATTGGCGTGCGAGGTAAGTAGCGGCGCCCGCGTAGGCGCTATCTTTCCCTCTTCAGACACGGTGTCGATACTAAGTCAGTTACTTCGTTGCGCCTTGCTCCTGGAACCAACCTCGCGCGCACTACCCGCGAAGTTGCGGCAAATTCACACGGTGTGGTCTGATGAGTTTGTGAACATCATCGTGGTCGGTTGCGGCCGGGTCGGCTCGGAACTGGCCATGGACCTCTCCGACGAGGGTCACTCGGTGGTCGTGATCGACAAGAATCGCGACAATCTGCGCCGACTCACCCACTTCAGTGGTCGCACCGTGGTTGGCTCGGGCTTCGATCGCGACACGCTGCTCAGCGCCGAGGCGACTACCGCCGACGCCCTGGCGGCCGTCACGAGCGGGGACAACACCAACATTCTCTGCGCGCGCATTGCTCGCGACCACTACAACATCACGAACGTGGTGGCGCGCATCTACGACCCGGCGCGCGCCGACATCTATATGAAACTCGGCATTCCCACGGTGGCCACGTCACTGTGGACCACCCGACAGGTCAAGCGCTGGATGCTACCGGCCGATGACTCGATCGAGTGGTCCGACATGGCCAACTCGATCCATCTGGTCGAGCGCATTGTCCCCGACGCCCTCGCCGGTCGTCCGATCTCCAGCTTCAACGCGGGAAACGACGTGCGCCTGGTGGGCCTCATCCGAGCGGGCGTCGGTCGAGTGAACATCGAGGGCCTCTTCGCCCAGGAGGACGACCTCCTGGAGTTCCTGGTGACCCACGAGGGTCTCAAAACCTTGAGCGAGCTCCTCGAAGGACAGCTCTCGTGAAGGTCGTGATCGCCGGTGGCGGCTCAGTAGGAACCTCCATCTCACTCGACCTGATCGAGCGCCACCACGACGTCACCCTCATGGAGCAGCTAACCGAGCGCGCCGAGAAACTCAAGTCACTCCTGCCCGGGGTGACGGTTCTGGCGGCCGACGCGTGCGAGTACTCGAGTTTGGCCTCGGCCGACGTTCGCAGTGCGGACGTGATGATCGCGGCCACCGGGGACGACGAAGACAACCTCGTGATCAGTTGGCTCTCGAAGCAGGAGTTCGGTGTGCCCCGGGTCATCAGTCGCGTCAACAACGCGCGCAACGAGTGGCTCTTCAACGAGAGCTGGGGCGTCGACGTGTCCGTCTCCACGCCCGCACTCATCACCTCGCTGGTGGATGAGGCGGTCGAGGTGGGATCGATCATCGAGTTGATGACTCTGGCGCACGGCAAGATGAGCCTGATCGAAGTCACCCTGGACGCGAACTCGCCCGCCGTCGTGGGCAACATGACCCTTGACGAACTGCGTCTGCCCGATTCGTTGCGCGTGGTGGCGGTCGTGCGCAACGAGCAGCCCCTGGTGCCCAGCGGCACGATGTACTTCCTCGAGCACGATCACGTGGTGTTGATGTCCAGAAGTGACGCCCGAGAGGACGCCACGACCGCATTTATCGCCTAAATGAAGGGCGGGTGCCCGCCCAGGCCCACGTAGCATGAGTAAGTGGCGGCAGCATTTTTTGACCTCGACAAGACGGTCATTGTCAAGTCGTCGCTCATCGCCCTCGGCCCGGAACTACACGCCCACGGGCTCCTCAACAAGCGCACCCTGGTGCGCGCGGCGATCGGCCAGCTGTGGTTCCAGCGCTTCGGCGCGGACGACCAGCGCCTCGACAAGGTACGCGATTCGGCCCTCAAGGTCACCCGGGGCTGGGATCGTGACGAGGTTCGACGGGTCGTCAAAGAGACCCTCGGCCAGGTCGTGGAACCGTTGATCTACGCCGAGGCCTTGGAACTGGTGGACTTTCACCTCGCCCAGGGCGACGAGGTCTACCTGGTCTCGAGCGCACCGGCCGAGATCGTCGAACCATTCGCCGAACTACTAGGGATGACCGGTGCCATCTCGTCGCGCGCGACGATCGACGAGAACGGCAAGTTCACCGGGGAGATGGACTTCTGGGCTCAGGGACCCAACAAGGCGCTCGCCATCACAGAGCTCGCGGCGCGCCGAGACATTGACCTCGCGGCGTCCTACGCCTACTCCGACTCCGAGACCGACGTGCCGATGCTCGAAGTGGTGGGCAATCCCTACGCCGTCAACCCGGATCGGGTGCTCGCGCGAATCGCCCACGAACGCGGGTGGCCGATCCTGACCTTCAGCCACCCGGTCACCGCCTTTAGTCGTTCGCGGTCCCACACGCCCTTCGTGGTGAGCGCCATCGTCGTCGGGGTCGCGGCGGCCCTGGGCGGCCTGCACCTGCAGCGTCGCTAGAGCGTAAGGAGGTCTCGCGCCCCGGTGTCCGACGAGGGGTGGCGCAACTTGCTCATGGCGCGCGCCTCGATCTGGCGAATGCGCTCGCGGGTGAGGTTCATCTCGGCGCCCACGTCCTCGAGGGTGCGGATCTCGCCCGCGCCGTCCAAGCCGAAGCGCATGCGCAGGATCTTTTGCTCGCGCTCGTCGAGGGGCTGGAGGAGCTTTTCGATCGCGGCGGGCATCATCTTGACCGCTGCCACGTCAAAGGGCGACTCGGCCGAGCGATCTTCGACCACGTCGCCGAGTTCCGCGTCGCCGTCTTCGCGCAGTGGCTCAGACAACGAGATCGGCTCCGAGCGAAAGCGCAACGCCTCAATTAACTTGTCTTCGGGCATCTCGCACTCGTCGCAGAGTTCCTTGATGGTCGGCGGACGTCCGAACTTGAGCTCGAGGCGCGACTGGGCCTTTTGCACGCGCGCGAGCGTGTCGCCGGCGTGCACCGGCAGGCGAATGGTGCGCCCGGTGTTGGCGATACCGCGGGTGATGGCCTGGCGGATCCACCAGGTCGCGTAGGTCGAGAACTTAAATCCCTTTCGCCAGTCGAACTTCTCGACGGCGTGCATCAATCCGAGGTTGCCCTCTTGGATGAGGTCCAACAGGGGCAGGCCCGAGGCCTGGTACTTCTTAGCGATCGACACGACCAGGCGCAGGTTGGACTGCACGAAGTCGCGTTCAGCCTGGTCACCGCGGTGCGCGGCGCGCTTGAGGGCCTGCTTGCGACTGGGGGTCAGCTTGATTTTCTTGTCGTTCTCGGCTGCCTCGAGCTCCGCTTTGGCCTCGCGGCCTTCCTCGATCGTCTGGGCCAGGTGAACTTCGTCGTCCTTGGTGAGCAGGGTGTACTGGCCAATGTCGGAGAGGTAGAGACGTACGAGGTCTTCATCGTCACGATCTATACGGTCTTTCGCCATGGATTCCTCTTCTCAAGGGGGTGTTCGCCCCCGCTACTACTAGTTATACGGAGGTAGGCAACCTACCGGGAAAACCCGAAACTCCCGGCGTACCCGGCGTCGTCGAGTTGTTGGCTCAGCGCCCGGGCTCGCTCGGCCCAGGCGTCATTCTCAATGGGGCCCTGGGATTTGGCGGCCTCGCCCGCGCCCACCATCTCGGCGAGCACGACGTCTGAGGCCCCGCTCAGTAACGCGAACTCCTCCTCGCTCAGCTCACTGAACTCCCGGGCGTCGCGCAGCGAGACGAGCAGGCGCGAGCCCACTAGAGAGGAAAAGCAGTACATCGCCAGAGCTCCCGAGGGGTCGCTGGCCACTGACTCGCGCACGACCGACTCCAAGGCCTCATCCATCACGCTCATCGAACCGCCGAGCTGCGCGCGCAGTGCGAGGGCGACCTCACCCATCGCGCGTGCTACCTCGTAGGTGCGCACGGTGTAGACGTCGTTGGAAAGACGAGGGGCGCTCTCGCCCAAGGTCCGATAGGTCGTGTCAAAGAGAGGCACGAAGAACTCGATCGCCGAGCGGCTCATCACGCTTCGGGTCGAAAGGCGTTGGTGATGGGCATGCGCCGGTCTCGCCCGAAGGCCTTCTTCGAGATGCGAACGCCCGGGGGTGCTTGTCGACGCTTGTACTCGCTGCGATCCACGAGGCGCGTGATCTGGGTGACCAGAGCGCGGTCGTAGCCGAGCGCGATGATCTCTTCGGCCGTTGCGTCGTTGTCGACGTAGAGCTCGAGGAGTGGATCCAGGATCTCGTAGGGCGGCAGCGACTGATCGTCACGCTGATCCTCGCGCAGTTCGGCCGAGGGAGCCTTGTCGAGCACCGACTGGGGAATCGGCTCGGGGTCGCCGTCGCGCCGGGCAATCTCGTTGCGGTAGCGACACAGCTCGTAGACCAGGGTCTTGGGCACATCCTTAATCACGGCGAAGCCGCCCGCGGAGTCGCCGTACAGCGTCGAGTACCCCACCGCAACTTCGGACTTGTTGCCGGTGGTGAGCACGATGGCCCCGGTGTCGTTCGAGATGGCCATCATGAGCACCGCACGAATGCGTGACTGCAAGTTCTCATCGGTCAGGCCCGCCGGCTCGCCGTCGAGTATGGGCTCGAGCGCGCGCGCGAAGGCGCGGTGCAGGTCCGATATCGGCACAGCGGTCACGTCAAAGTCGAGCCGTGTCGCCAGATCGTCGGCGTCGAAGGTGGAGGAGTCCGCCGAAAACCGACTGGGCATGGTGAACCCGCGCACCGCACGAGCACCGACGGCGTCCACGGCGATGGCGGCCACCAGCGAGGAGTCAATCCCACCCGAAAGGGCCACGATCGCTTCGCGAAAGCCATTCTTGCGCAGGTAGTCCCGCGTCCCCATCACCAGGGCGTCGTAGATCTCCTGGCGCGGGTCGAGGACCTCCTCGAGGCGATTGACGCTGGCCGCGCGCAGGCGCAACTCGTCGCGCACGTAGAGCGACGCGATGGGCACCCCCACACTCGACTCGCGCGCGTCGAGCTCACAGACCAACAGGTCCTCGCTGAACGCCAGGGCCCGCGCGACGACGTCTCCGTGGGCGTTCACGGCGAAACTCTGGCCGTCGAAGACCAACTCGTCCTGACCTCCCACCAGGTTCACGTAGGCGATCGGACAGTTCGTCTCGCGGGCGCGCTCGGCGATCACGAGCTCTCGCTCCTCGCGACGCCCACGCGCGTAGGGCGAGGCGTTGGCGACCACGAGCAACGTCGCGCCCTGCAAGGCGAGTTCCGCGGCCGGACCCATGGTCGTCCACACGTCCTCGCACACCAACATGCCCACCGCCACGCCGTTCACGTTGATGATCGATTGGGGTCCCACGCCGGGATGAAAGTACCGTCGCTCGTCGAACACGTCGTAGTTGGGCAGCAGCCGCTTGGTGGCCACACTCGCAACGACGCCGTCGCTGCCCAACGCCGCGAGCACGTTGGCCACGTGGGGACGAGGGGGGCCCTCTAGCACGTTGACCTCGTCACGCCCGTCGCTCGACGGGGCGAGCTTGACGCCGAACGTGCCCTCAGGTACGACGGTGCCGATCAAAATCGGGGGAAGATTGTCCGACTTGGCCACATCCTGGAGGGCCTGGGCGCTCGCCTCGATGAAGCCCTCTTTGAGCAGGAGGTCTTCGGGCGGGTACCCCATCAGGGAGAGTTCGGGCGAGACCACCAGATCGGCGCCTACGAGCGCGGCCTGGGCGCGAAAGCGGTTAAGGGTCTCGACGTTCTGGGCAAAACCGCCCACCACGGCGTTCATCTGGGCGAGGGCGAGTCGCAACGTGGCCACGCCGAAAGCCTAATGGGGGGTCGCGTTCTCGCCCCGAAGATTTTGCTCGCGCGCTCTCGATATATTCACACGCCATTAACAGAACTCGTGGTCCCCTCGGCGGGTCAGCAATCAGACTGGGATAAGACACGTGAAGTCGTGACCAACCTAAGGAGCATCGGTGTCGTATCAGGCTGAGTACATCTGGATTGACGGAACCGTACCGACCCACAAGCTGCGCAGTAAGACCAAGATCGTCGCCGACGGTGAGGCGCCACCGGAGTGGGGATTCGATGGATCGAGTACCAACCAGGCTGATGGTGCGCACTCGGACTGTCTGTTAGTTCCGGTATTCGTCGCGCCCGACCCGCTACGTGGAGCGAACGATGTGCTGGTGATGTGTGAGGTGCTCTCGGCCGATGGCTCGCCGCACGAGACCAACACGCGGGCTCGTGCGGTCGAAGTCGCCAAGGCCTACGCGAGCTTCGAGCCTCGCTTCGGCATTGAGCAGGAGTACACCTTCTTTCAGGAGGGCCGTCCCTACGGCTGGCCCGAGGACGGGTTCCCGGCTCCCCAGGGCCCCTACTACTGCGGCGTGGGCGGAGCCAAGATGCCCGGACGCGACATCGTCGAAGCTCACACGCTCGCCTGTATGCGCGCGGGCATTGCCATCGAGGGCACGAACGCCGAAGTGATGATGGGTCAGTGGGAGTTCCAAATCGGCGTGCTGGACGGGGTCGCCATCGGCGATCAGTTGTGGGTCGCTCGCTGGCTGCTCGAGCGCATCGCCGAGGAGTTCGAAGTGGACGTGAGTTTTGCGGCCAAGCCCGTTCCGGGTGACTGGAACGGTGCGGGAGCTCACACCAACTTCTCGACCAAGCAGATGCGCGCAGCGGGCGGCTGGGACGCGATCATCGCGGGCGCCGAGGCGCTCGGCACCCGCGTAAAGGAGCACATCGCGGCCTACGGCGCGGGTATCGAGGATCGCTTGACCGGGGCGCACGAGACGGCCCCCTACAACAAGTTCTCCTACGGGGTCTCGAACCGCGGCGCGTCGGTACGGATACCGGCGCGCGTCGCCATGGCCAAGCGTGGGTACATCGAGGACCGTCGACCGAACGCCAATGTTGACCCCTACGTCGTGGCGGCCATCATCACCGAGACGATCTGCGGGGCCGCCAAGGCTCCGGCCGCGAAGGTGGCCGCCAAGAAGACCGCCGTCAAGAAGACCGTGAAGAAGGCCCCGGCAAAGAAAGCGGCGGTCAAGAAGGTGGCCAAGAAGGCGGCCGGGCGCTAACGCGAACACGTCGCCGACTGCCCCATTCGGGCCGCAAAGTCCCGTTACCCAACGAAGCGGGACTTTGCGTGCGGGCCCCGCAAATCCGACGTCAACGGTAGGTGCGAGAATGGTCGACATGCAAAGTCAGGCACAGTACGTACTACGCACGGTGGAAGAGCGTGGCGTGCGCTTTGTCCAGCTGTGGTTCACCGACGTGCTGGGACGTCACAAGGCCTTTCACGTCACGCCGGCCGAACTCGAAGACGCCCTCGCCGAGGGCATGTCCTTTGACGGGA
>DATJUR010000073.1:0-12055 GCA_035502215.1 Acidimicrobiales bacterium
AGTCTCTCGACGGGTCGAGCGCCAACCCACAGCCAGGCGAGGAAGAGTAGCCATCGCCCCCAGTGCACGACGACGAGGTGATCCAACGTGGTGCTGAGCGTCGGTACCGACGTTGAGCGTCCACCCAGGGCCAGGCCCACACTCTCGAGCGCCACCGCGAGTGCGAGCACCACGACCCACGGCGCGACGCGCGGTGACGCGTGTTGTCGGTAGTACGCGTCGATGTCGTCGCGCGAGGGCGAAAAGCCGCCCGCTCGCGCGTACAGCGCGAGTGCCCCCAGAGCGGGCAGCGCGAGCAGGGTGTACGCACCAACAGAAAAGGGCCGCACACTCGTCGCCCACCAGGCGTAGAGCCCCGCGGCGAGTACGGCCGCCGCCGTGGCCACACGGACCTTAGTCAGCGAGGGGTGAGGCCGAACCGGCTTCGTTCTCGAGTTCCTGAATCAGTTGCTTGGTCACCACCGTCGCTCCCGTGGGAGCCGCGATGCTCTCGGAGTTGTGACTGACGGTGGCCGTGAGCGCGACGGTGTCGTTGGCCGATCCGCTGGAGTCCGGGGCCGTGATCGATACCGACGCACCAGTCAGTGTCGATCCGGAGGTCGTCATCGTGAGGGTGTAGGAACCTTTCACCCCGGTGGGCTCGCTGAGTCCCGCGACGCCCAGGCTCTGGATGGTTGGCCACAAGGAGTGCAGGAACGAAGCGATCGTGGCCGTCTCGGTGTACCCACCGCCCGCGACGCTCGTAGAGGGCGTGGACTCGATGATATGAATGATCGCCTGGCGCACGGTATTGGCGTCCTGGGTCTCTTGCTTGGTCGGCGTGGTGTTTTTCTCTTCCTTGGCGACCTCGCTCTTGATCAAACTGGCCGGAACCTCAAACCATCGACCCCCGAAGAGCAGGTTGATCGCCGCGATGTCGCTCGAGGGAATCGTGACGTTGGGTAGAGAGGAGAGACCTGAGACATCGATCTTCACGTACGCGTTGCCACCCACCTCGCGCAGCTCCACCAGGGCACTCGATCCTACGTTGAGCGTGACGTCTTCGTCGAGCGCGGAACTCTGAGTCAAGGCTCCGCCGTTGGGGTTGACTTCGGCGACGTCCAAAGAGATGTCTTTGGCGTACTGTTCGATCTCGGACGCCCCGGGACCTGAGAAGGAGGCGGTGATGTGCAACTCGAGCGCTGGTTGCGATGAGAGCGAGTTCACGGTCGAGTCCAACGTGGCGGTCGTCGCGCCGCACGCCGACAGTCCCAGGCCCGCTACAACCATCCCGATGAGCACGTATTTGCGCACACGAGCCTCCCTGGCGCCGACACCTCGCGAAGCGCCGCCTCTGCCCCCGAGCGAAACTTACCATTCGAGTACGGTGATCAGCCCCGATAACCTGACGTTCGTGGACGACGCAGAGTTGCTGGTACGCCTCCAGGGCGGCGATCGCGACGCCTTCACCCAACTCGTGACCAGGTACCAGGACCCTCTGGTTCGTCTGGCTCGCTACTACGTGGCCAGTGAGGCCAGCGCCCAAGACGTGGCCCAGGAGACCTGGATCGCAGTTCTTCGGGGTCTCGAACGATTTGAGGGTCGCTCGTCCTTTAAGACATGGCTCTTTCACATCGCCGCCAATCGCGCTCGCACCAAGGGCGTACGCGAGCATCGCTCCATCCCCGTCGACCTGGGCTCTGACCAGTCGCTGCTCGCCGGTCGTTTCAATCAGGGCGGCATGTGGAGTGACCCGCCGGTTCCCTTCAGCGACAGCGTCGATGACGCGTTGGATAACGCTCCCATCGTGGCGCTCGTGCACCAGTCGATCGCGCGCCTGCCCGACGTGGCCCGAGCCGTCGTAACGCTGCGCGACGTGCAGGGACTGTCTACTGGGGAGGTGGCGAGTTTGCTCACGCTCTCCGAGGCGAACGTGCGGGTGATCCTTCACCGGGCGCGTTCGCGTATTCGATCAGAGGTAGAGGCACAGATGCGAGGAGGTGAAGCATGAGACTGCTCTCGAGATCCCTCGTGTGCCAACAGGCCGTCCAGTTGATGAACGACTACGTCGACGGTACCCTCTCGCGACGCCAGCGGCGTCGACTCGAAGCCCACCTGGCCGACTGCGATGCCTGCACCGCCTACCTCGAGCAGTTGCGTGTCACCATACGAGCCAGTGCAGTGGTGAGCGTTGACGACATCGATCCCGCGGTGCTCGAGTCCTTGGTCGAACTTTTTGAGCGATACCAAGAGGACACCTAGGAAACATTGGTCGAGGCAGCGTTCGGCGTCGAGACCTCTTGAGTCCGGCGGGGCGTGGACAGGGACAGTGCGCGAGGCGTGCGCGCACCGCGTGGCGATGAGTGGGGACCGGGCGCACCACGTGCGAAGTAGTCGGCATCGCGATCGTCGTTCTAGGGTGGGGCCGTGCACGACCCACATCCAACCAGCTCGTCGCTCGCGTACCTGAGCGTCCAGGAGATATCCAAACGTCTGGTCGCGGGCGGACTCACCTCGCTCGACTTGGTCGATACCCTCATCGAGCGCATTGAGCAGGTCGACGCGAGCGACAGCCACGAGGCCCTGAATTCGGTCGCCGCACTGAGTACGGATGCGCGATCGCAAGCGAACGCGCGCGATGAGCAGAGACGTCGAGGCGGCGCGCTCGGGGCGTTGCACGGCGTGCCGGTGCTGATCAAGGACAACGTGGAAGTGAGTGGCCTACCTGGTCTCGCCGGTTCGACCTCGCTGATCGGGCGCCCCAGCGCGGACGCGGCTTTAGTGTCTCGGTTGCGTGAGGCGGGGGCGATCATTCTGGGCAGTACCAACTTGAGCGAGTGGGCGAATATTCGCTCGCCGCGCTCGACGAGTGGCTACTCCGCATCCGGGGGACTAGTCGCCAATCCCTGGGCCCTCGATCGATCCGCGGGGGGCTCGTCCTCGGGCTCGGGCGCCGCCGTGGCGGCCGGACTCGCCCCACTGGCGGTGGGCACCGAGACCGATGGATCCATCGTGTGTCCCGCGTCGGTCAACGGCGTCACTGGCCTCAAGCCGACGGTGGGTGCTGTGCCCAGCACGGGTGTGATTCCCATTAGCGCGAGCCAGGACAGTTACGGGCCGATGGGTCGCAGTGTCGCTGACGTCGCCTTGATGTTCTCGGTTCTGGCCCAGCAAGAACCCCGCCGTGTCGAGGCGACCTCGATGGTGGTGGCCAAGAACTGGCGTACCGGGCATCCCACGACCGACCAGCTCTTCGATGACGCGGTGGACGAACTGGCGCGCGCGGGTCTGTCGATGGTGCCGCGCGACCTCGCCACCCCCGGCGAGAGCGAGGGGCGCGACGAATCGACGGTGTTGTTCAGTGAGCTCTTCGATGACCTGAGCGCGTACTTGGCCGCGCGTCCGGGTGAGGGAGTGCGATCTCTGGGCGACGTGGTTGTCTTTGAGGACGAGCACGCCGAGATCGAGCAGCGTTACTTCGGCCACGAGCACTTCCTTGAAGCGCTATCCACCGGTGGACGCGCGGGCCCGGCGTACGCCGAGGCGCGCCGGCGCAATCTCTCGTGGGCTCTGGACACCTGTCTCCTGCCCGGCATCGAGGGCTCCGACGTCATCATCGCTCCGGCCTTCGGGCCGTCTTGGAAGAGCGATCTGATCGTGGGTGGTCACCCGGGTCCCGCGAGCCCCGTTACGAGCCCGGCCGCGATCGCGGGCTGGCCGATACTGAGCTTGCCTCTGGGCGTGGTCGACGGTCTTCCCGTGGGACTGGCGGTGGTGGGTCGTGCGAACGAGGAGTGGCGAGTGCTCGACGCCGCCTCGCGCATCGAGTCTGTCCTGCGCTCAAAGAACCCGTGGCCCACCCCGCGCTGGCAGCCCGCAACGCGCGGCTAGTCGCTCACTACCCCGGCGGGAAGCACTTGAGCGTCCAGCCCCACACCTCTCGGACCGCGCTCGGAATAGTGATCGGGCACTTCGCACCCTGCGACGCGCCGAGCCCGTCGTCGTAGATTTTCCACGTAGCCGAACTCGCCGCGCGAGTAAAGAGGTAGTAGGCGCCGTCGTCTTGTGCCCCTACCTGGGCCTGCATGGACTTCGGGCTCGGGATGAGCCCGGCACCCGCGTAGTAGGTCTTGGTGGCCTCATCAAAGGCGTAGTACGTCTCGCCCTTGGTCAGTCCGAGGTAATCGGACACCGGCAGGTGGTGAGACGCGGCACCCGCCGCGAGCAAGCTGGCTCGCACCGCGGGCGTCACGGTGAGGTTTTTGGCGTCCGCAGAGCCCTCTGCGGGCACCGCCCACAGCACGGCAACGGCGCTGAGCATGAGTGTCGTACCGGCAACTCGGCGCACGATGTCCCTCCCGGTCCACGCTGCCACCACAGTAGCGACGCTCCGTGAGCTGCTCTTTAGCTGTCGGAGCGTCTCGGTACACTGCTGGCCATGACAGAGCACATTCGTTTTGGAGCGGTCTCACTGGACTGCGAGGATCCTCACCCTCTCGCCGACTTCTGGGCGGGGGTCATCGACGGCGAGGTCGCGTTTCGCAGCGACTCCTTTGACGCCGTGAAAGCCGGATCGATCTGGTTGACGGCGGTCAAGGTGGAGAACTACCGAGCACCGACGTGGCCGGGTGACGGGCTGCCCAAGCAGATTCACCTCGATCTCGCGGTGAGTGATTTAGCCGCGGGCGAGCGCGAAGTGCTTGCGCTGGGCGCGACGCGGGCGGCCACCCAACCGGCTCCCGACTCCTACCTCGTCTTCTTCGATCCGGCGGGACATCCGTTTTGCTTGAGCACGGCGATCCCCGACTAGCGCGTCAGGCGCGTCGAGCGAAAAAGCGGAAGCGGTCGCCGACTTCTTCCACGACGATCTCTACGAAGCCCGCGTTATCCAGGCGCGGCGCGAGCGCCGAGGGGTCAACGGGCACGTAGGTATCGCCGTCGTGCATCAGCCACCGTGCCGCGGTCTCTACACCGTCGGTGCCGACGAAAAGCCCACCCGGTCGAAGGACTCGGCGGACTTGGGCAAACACGTCGTTTTGTTGCTCCCACGAGGGTACGTGGTGCAGCATCGTGAACATGACGGCCGCCGAAAACCGTGCTTCGCCAAAGGGCAGCGACGCCGCGTCAGCGCACGTCACCTCGACGTTGGTGCCACCGAGTCGCGCGGCGAGCGACGCAGCGAGTTCGGGGTCGATCTCTACGGCGGTGAGTTTGGCAACGCGGCGTCGAAGAATATCCGTCGTCAGCCCGGGGCCGGGCCCTACTTCCAAGACGTCCTCGCCAAGGTGGCACGAACTCAGCGCCCACGGCAACAGTTCGTTCTCGACGTACTCAGCCCACTCCGAGCTCGAGCAGAGTTTCATGTGCTCTTCGTTCACACTTCACACTCCCACGCCGAAGTACGCGCTCGAGACCCTTCGCACATTTAGAAACGTCAAAGAGTCCAAATCGTTCAGCTCGCCCTCCTGTGGAATACGTGTCGAGAGATCGCTCAAGTTTGCGCACGCGTAAGGCGAACGAAGCTCCTTCGCGGTCTCGACATGAAGGTCACTCACTGATGAAGTGTGCGATGCGTTTCTTTGGTGCGACGCGTCGCCAACTTTAGGCTTGATAGGGCAGTACTTGATCGCGAGTTCGGCATCGACACTCGTGAAACTGAAAGGAAAGAATCATGGGACTGGCCGGAATGGTTGTCAGCGCACTATCAACGGTGACGGGAGCAATTCTGTATTGGGGCATCACCGCCCAAAGCTCGGTCGCCGCTCAGAATCACGGAGTTCGACTCTCAACGATCGGCGTCATCTTGATGATTGCTGGTGTGGTGGGCTTTTTGATCTCCACGGGAGTCTTTGCCTCCTCACGACGTCGGCCTTCGGCTCCGACACAGAGCGTGGACCGCGAGGTCGTCGACTCAACCGGTCGTAAGACCGTGTTCCACGAACAACGTAACTAAGTGACGTCCGAGCAAAGGGAGTTGTCATGATTACCTTCGGGGTAGTGCTCATGCTGATCGGTCTGTTGTTGGGCGTGCCGGTGCTGTGGTCACTCGGCGTGATTCTGGTGGTCGTCGGGTTGGTCCTTTGGATACTCGGCGCCGCGGGTCACGCCATCGGTGGGCGACGCCACTACTACTGAGATGTCAGTTCAACTTGTGTGACGTCGTGGTGTGGTTTTTGTTGGTGATGTCGCGGTTGCGTCAATAGCCTCGAGACCGTGAAACGGATCGCCGCTCTCACGGCGGTTCTGGTCGTCATGCTTTCGTGTGCGGGCGCGTCCGCGGCAACGCCGCTTCGTCACCAGTTGTTAACGTCGCGAGACGTGCGCGGATGGACGACGTACGACGTCGCCGCGGCCGATACCCGTAGTTGCCCCGAGTCAACGTTCAGCCAGCCGACAAACAAATCGGCCGTCCGTGAAGTCTTCGCTGACCGCTCGTCCGAGACGCTGCTGCTCGAAAAGCTCGTCACGTCCCCAACGCCCACGCTCACCTACGACGCGGTGTTAGATCATGTGACCAAGTGCACCAAGGTTGCGGCCACCTTTGACGGTCAAGTTACGTTCCAGCGCCGCCAGTCCGTGAATCTCGGACACTTCGCCGTGCCGGTGAGGGCCTACACCGTCGCGTTCGTGCTCGGCGGTGCCACCGTAACCGGGGTCATCGCGTACGCGAAGAAAGGCCCGGTCGTCCTGGCGTTGGCCGAGATCACGATGACCGAGTTGAGCGCTCGCCAATTCAAGTCGACGCTTCGAGAAGCGCTGGCCCGGATCTCCTAGCGATTAGACGACCATCGCGCGGGCTGTGCCCGGCGATGAGAGGTCCTCAGTTGTTGGTGCGACTGGCGTGACGCGTTTTTTCCACGCGTCGTACGCCTGGAAGAGTCCCTGGACAAGGAGCGCCACGAGCATCGCGGCACCGAAGGCGAGGGGAAGGTTTCGCGTGCCCAATAGTTCCGCCAGAACGATCATCGAGGCTAGGTACGAGAACGAGCCACGCGTCACCCCGTAGAGGAAGTGCGAGGACGCGTGAGACCCGTGCTCTTGGTGAGTGAGGAACGCCATCATCAAGCTGGTGGCCGGCAGGGCGTCGATGAGCCCGGACAGGACCGGTCCCAGTCGTCCCGCCAGCGAAGCGATCACGATCGTAAAGACAGTGGCCACCACAACGCGCAACCACAGTCGAGAGTGACCCGTGGGCCCGCCGACCGCGCCTGTGGTCTCGGGCCACCAGCGCAGCGCGAGCGCGAAGCCGACGGCGGTCACGACGCCAGCCAGGATGGCCGAAAGTTCCAGCGCGTCAATCGTGCAAGCGGCGAGTGCGAAGACCCCGAGGGCCCCCCCAAGAGCGGTCGACGGGGAGAAGCGCACGGTGAAGTGGGCGTAGAGCCACAGAACCACCGCTTCGGCCACGGAGCCCACGAGTAACGCGCTAGTCATCGAGGCGACAAATCCGGTCCCGTGTTGCAGGGCGATGAGCCACAACAGGGGGAGGCTAGCGAGGGGTAGCCCGATTACGAGACCGCCGACGGCGTCGCCAAAGCGTCGCTGAGCAACGGTCCCAGTAACCACGGCGAGGGGAACGAGAAGTACTCTGAGCAGGAAAAACAGCATGACACCAGGATACGGGTCGTATGACCGAAAATGACTCGGTATCCGCGCACAAACACCTCAGTGAGCCTCGGAAACTAAGGTAATATTCGGGAAATAGTGAGAAGAACGAGGAAGATAGGCCGTGGATGACATAGATCGGATGTTGTTAGTGGCGCTCAGCGACGACGGACGTCTGAGTTACCAGCAACTCGCAGAACAGGTGCACCTGAGTGCCAACAGCACCGCGGACCGCGTTCGTCGACTACGCCAAAGTGGCGTGCTGGCCGGCGTGCACGCACAGCTGGGCCTTGCCGCACTGGGCTACACGCTGCACGCCCTCACCGACGTGAACCTGAGAGAGTCAGTAGAGCCACGCGATTTCGAGCGAGCCCTCGAAGCGGTGCCCCAGGTCCTGTCGGCGACGCTCACGACCGGAGAGCGTGACTATCAACTGCGAATAGTGAGCCAGAACACCGATCAACTCCAGTCGGTCCTCGAAACGCTACATAGGTTCGGAACACGCGACGCTGAGAGTCGAATCGTTTTGGCCGAGACCGTGTTTGGATCATCGCGGCTTCTCTGAGAGGTTCCCGGACGCATCGAACGCCCGCGATTTTTGGCCACTTAGTATGAGTTTCAATTCGTCATCCACGAGGCGAAGGGCACGGAATGATCACGAAGACAGATCGACAGAAGGGCGCGTCCTTCGTTGCCTATGGCCAGATCTGCTTTCTCGTGTTCATCGCCGTGTGCATCGCCATCCGTCCGGGTTTCGTTCTCAAGCGAAACGAGGGCGGTATCAGCAACTATGGACCCCACATCCAAACGGCCTTCGCCTACACCGTGGCCCTGTTGGGACTGGCTGAGTTCAGTCGACGCGCGGGCACCTTCTTTCGCAGCGCCGTTGAGCCCAACGTGCAGCGACTTCGACGAGTCCTGTACTTCTACTGCTTTATCGTGACGACGATGTTGATTACCTCGTACATCTACACCATCAACGACACGTTGCGCGACATTCACTTTGCCTTTGGCATCGTTCTCGTCCTCTTCGAGGTGGGCGCGTCTTGGTGGATGTTTCAACTCTTCCGTCGGTTCGTGTGGGACGGCGTCTTCTTGTTGGTGCAGCTCTCCGGGAGCATCGTGAGCCTGGTGACGATTGTGGGGGCGATACACCTGTTGTTCGTGGGCGAGATGGTCACGTGGATCGGCTTTTGCGGACTGATCGTTCACACCTCGCGCTATCTCGCCACGAAAGTTGACGCGGGCGATCTGTCGCGCGAGCGCGGCCTGCGGAACTCTCTGTCCTAGGTCCTGACGTTCTGCGCGCCGCAAGCGTGCAACGCTTACTGCGGAGAGGAGTACCGCGCCACGCGGGTGACCTCCTCAAAGCCCAGTGACCTCAAGATGGGTTGGCTGTTACTTGACGCCAAGACCATGAGGTAGCGGTATCCCCGCTCTCGAGCGAGCTGCGCTCGGTGCATGGTCTGGGCCCGGTAGAGCCCCTGACCTCGCCAGGCCGGTTCGGTGCTACCTCCCCAGAGTGCGGCGAAGTAGCTATCGGGAAGATATTCAACTCGCGACGAGGACACCGGCTCTCCCGAGTGTGTCAAGACCACGAACATGTCCATTTCGTGTGGTGCGACGTGCATGCGATGTACGAGCGCCCGGCGAAGTTCATCCTGACGGTGGCCAAAGACGCTCTCGTGCACCCTGATCAGGAGGTCGATGCCCGCCTCGTCTCGTACGTCGCGCAAGTACGCGCCCGGTGGCAGCGTGGGCTCTCCGGCGACGTGTGCCACCTCAGCGATCATCACGCCCGAAGTACCGCTGAGCGAAAAGCCCGCCCGTTCCAGCCGCGTTCCGAGGTCCTTGGGTTGGTCGTAGTCGTAGACACTCCAAATGAAACGCAAGTCCTGCGACGCGTAAAACTCAATGTGTTCGGCGATGGCGTCGTCGGCCGTTGCGTCAGTCAGCGACGTCCACATGACCTCGGACCAGCCCACGCCGTTTGACGCGGCCCAGCGCAGATAGCTGGGCCCGACGCTCACCACCGAGCCCGATCCGTCGGGCGTGCTGTTGCGCCTCACCTGCTTATCGAAGAGTTGAAGAAGTTCCCTGGGTGCCAGCGCCACAAGTTCGAGTCTGTCAGGGCGCAACGAGGCGTCTCGGGCGTGCCGTCCGTGACGGCTTTTTAGTGCACCTGATACTCGAGGGTCGTGGGCCGGTCGCGCCTTAGGTTGTGATCGAAGCGAGTGAGTATCACTCAAATCATTCACAGGGAAATCTGCGAAACGCCAAAAATAAGATTTGTAGTGACGAAGGAGGTTGTTATGTCTATCCGTCAACACTCCACCGACACTATGAACCCAGAGCCTTCGGTGAGCGACATTATGGCCAGTCGAGAGACGAACACGACGCCACCGTCGACGTTCCCCGCACCGGTGGACAAGGTCGAAGAAGAACGATCCGAGATCTACTATCCCGGCGCGGCGGTGGGGCTCTTCATGTGGGCGTTCGTCGCGCTGCTGTTGAGTGCGTGGGCGGGAATCGTTCCCTACGTCGGGCCGATCTTTGGATTCTCCGCGGATGGCTCACCGTCATGGACGTGGAACGACGCTCATACCTACGGCGCACTCGTTCCGGGTGCCGTGGGGTTCGTCTCGTGCCTCGTCATTCTGGCGTGCGCTCGTCGCCCCACCGGGATGCAGTCGGCGGGCACGCTGGCCAGTTCTGGTTTCGTTGTCGTGTTGTGCGGCGCGTGGCTGACCATCTTCCCCGTGGCGTGGGCCGTCATTCGCGCTCCGTATTTTCAACTCGCGTCGCCGACGTTGACTCTGGAGTACTGGCTGGGTTACGCCAGTGGTCCCGGTGTGTTGCTCGTGGCGTTTGGTGCATTCGTGATGGGGCGCGCCCGCATTGAGAGAGTTGCCCATCGACTCGTCAATCGTGTAAGCGTCGCCTAGTTCGACCCCCTCGACGCGGAGCAGGGGCCCCTCTCCCCGAAATGCCCTTGCTCCGCGTCGAAACTTCCCGCCGTAGGGCTAGTCGCTGAAGCGATGAACGGTGTGTCCGAACGTGCCCTTGGCGAAGACCAAAATTTTGCTCGGTCGCACAGTGAAGATCTCTACCTCAAATCCCTGGGGATGAAAGAACTCTCCATCGTGCGTCGTGAACGCCCAGCTGTCGCCATCCCACTTTGACTGAAACGCGAGGGCGACGTCATCGAGTAGCGCCTGGTCCTGGGCCCGACGCGCCTCACCCTATACGACGATGTCAAGGCCGCCTCGCCAGTCGTTGCAGCCCGTGGACAGGATGACGCGAGAGTTCGTGCGCAGGTTCAGTGCTTTTTGCTCCTCGAAGCCGGTCGTGAAGTGCAGCGCGTCATTCGACCACACGGCGACCAGCGGCGTCATGTGAGGGCGGCCGTCGGCGCGAACAGTTACCAGCCAAAAGAGGTCAGCAGCCTCCAACTCGTGCTGCGTCACGGCCCAACTCGTGGGCTCCGCGCTGGCGCTGCTGTAACGACGGTCAATCGTTGTGGTGGGCGATCTCATATCTCTTCCTCCAATGGCGTCATCCCTAGTCATGTTGACCCAAAACAACGCCAAAATCATCGCTGACGCACTTGACCCGAGCGTGATATGGCTGATATATATATATCATGCCTACTACATCAATTCGATCAATCACCGACCGCGAGGACTTCCTGTTGGCGCTCGGCCGCACGTTGCATGGGCTGAACGTCCCGGTCGCGGTTGCCATGACGGACCTGGACGATTTCGCCGAGATCAACGATCTGCACGGTTTTGACGTCGGTGACCGAGTCCTTGAGAGCTGGGAACGAGTCATGGACGCCAACTTGCCCAGCGACGCCACAGTGGCGCGCCTGGGCGGTGACGAATACGCGGTCATCTTGCCCGGCTGCGTGGCCGAGACCGCACTGATCTTGCTCGACGAGATCCGCGCACACTTCTTCGAGCACGAAACTCCCACCGCCGGACGACTGAGTGCGTCCATCGGCGTGGCCTCCATTCCTCCCCATGGCGCGAACGCCGACGAACTCGCCCAGCACGCCGGCCAGGCCCTGATGCGCGCGAAGCGCGACGGACGAAATCGCGTGGCGATCTACATCGAAGAGAAAATGGTCCTTAAGAGCAACTACTACAGCCGGGGCAACCTCGAGCGACTGGCCAAGTTGTCCGAAGCCACCGATCGCACCGAGGCGAGCCTTCTCCGAGAAGCCCTCGACTCTTTGATCGACCGCTATCGCGACGTGCTCTAGATGTAACTCCCAGGTTCGTTGTTGACAAGTCGACTGGCGGGTGGCTTGTTGCCGATGCCTGAATGGGTTCGCTCCCAGTTGTAGTCGATAAGGAACTCGGCGAGCGCTGCAGTGCTCCGCGTTGGTGGCGTAGGCGCGCTGGTAGGCCAACTCGTCGGCCAGGGTGCGGTTGAATCGCTCGGCTTTCCCATTGGTCTGGGGCCGATA
>DATJUR010000074.1:0-5280 GCA_035502215.1 Acidimicrobiales bacterium
ATTTGGGAGTGGCTCGCAGGGGACCGGATCTACTCGCCCATGAGCGCACCCTCGTGAAACGCGGTGCCGTGGTCGTCGGACTCGATGAGGTGGGTCGAGGAGCTCTCGCGGGTCCGGTCACCGTTGGTGCAGTCGTTATTACCCACACCAATCGTCCCCCCAAAGGACTCACGGACTCCAAACAGCTGACTGCGGGCGAGCGCGAGGCTCTCGTCGTTCCTCTCGAGTCCTGGGCGTCGGACTGGTCGTTGGGCTCGGCGAGCTCGGGTGAGATTGATCGCTGGGGGCTTCGCGTTGCATTGGCCGTGGCCGCGACGCGCGCGATGGAGGGACTCTCGACCGCCCCGACTCATGCGTTGATCGACGGGCCCTTCAATCTGCTCGACGCGCCGCTTCGCCTGGAGGACCAACTGCTCGGGGTGCCTGAACTGCGCTACGCCACCATCGCGCACACGACCCTCATTGGGGGAGACGCCCGCAGCGCGACGATCGCGGCGGCCTCCGTGCTCGCCAAGGTTCATCGAGATCGTGCCATGGTGGGGCTTGCGACTGAGTATCCCGTCTATGGCTGGGACGCGAACAAGGGATACGGTGTTCCTCACCACTTGGCGGCGTTAGTCGATGAAGGCCCGTGCTGTCACCATCGAATGACGTGGAAACTGACCTCGTGAAAAGAAGACGAGTGGCGCAGGTGCGCGCGAACTAGAAGTGCAAGTACTCCGGTAGAAAGTCCGAGAGTCCATTCGAGGCCCAGCCGGCCGAGGTCTTCAAGCTCCGTGAGGTCTCGGTGAGAGTCTCCTGCGTGGGCAGGTACAGCACCGGCAGCTGGTCGGCGGCGTACTGCTCGTACGTGCTCAACGTGGCCTTGCTCGTCATATCGGCACTGATCAACTGGTTCATCTTGGCGTCGTCGTACCCGCCCCAGTTGGAGTCGGCGCCCATGAGAAAGGTCTGTTCACCCGATGGGTAGAGGTTCGGTTGGTAGGTCCAACTTTGTCCTGACCAGCACATCGACCATGGTGTGCCACTGCTCGTGGTGCAGGTGGTCGCGAGCAGATTGAACGTGGTGGCCGTCGCGGTGACCGTCACGCCGATACTCTGCCAATCCGACACCATCGCGTTTACCGTGGCGTCGACGGTCGGATTGCCCGTGACGTATAACAAGGTGAAGGCGAGCGTGGCGCCCTGGGCGATGTTGGTGCCGCAGTGTCCGGCAGTTGCTCCGGGGCTCGTGCACGTCATGACGTTGCCCACTTCGCTCCAGCCGTGGCTGGTGAGGAGAGATTTGGCCGCGGTGAGGTTGTACGCGTAGGGGCTCTTGGGCGCCTTGGCGAGGGCTGGGGCCGCGGTGGGAGGCAGGGGGCTGTAGTTGGCCACCGCGTAGTTGTCATCGACGTTTCGTACGATGCCCGCTTCGTCTAGTGACTCCTGAAGGGCTTGACGTATATAGAGCTCGTCGAATTCTGCTTGGAGAGGGTCGGTGGAGGAGTAGTTCATTTCGGCGAAGTTGAACGCGTAGGGCGTCGAGACGGAGAGGCGGTACTTCGAGTTGAGCGCGGGCAGGTTTGGCCCGGGGCTGCCCGACTTCGGAGCGGGCGAGGTGAGGTCGGAGGGCTCCACGTACCCGATGTCTAGCTTGCCGGACTCGAGGTCGCTGACCTCGCTGGACTCCGAGGTGTACGCGATCTCCTTGACGGAGTGAACCTGAGCGATTTGAGGACCCGAGTAGTGAGGATTGGACTCGAACGTGGCGTCTCCGGCACTGTCGAAGGCCGTCAGGCGCCACGGACCGTCGTCGCCGCCTTGCCAGAAGGCGGAGGTGAAGGAGCTTGTGGTGCCCGCCAACTTATCCAAGTACGCCTCAACTGCTTTGCACGAGGCGTCGGTGGCGGGCGCGCCGTAGGTCCCCGTGGCGCAGCGCCCCGACACGTTCGGCGAGACCATGTCCCAGCGATCGGGCATGGGCGTGATCTCGGATAGGTAGTTGTAGAGAAACCAGTTCGCGTTGACGGAGGTCTTCATGCGCAGGACAACCGTGAGCCCGGAGCCACTCGCGCTCGCGAGTTCGTCAGGGATTCCCACGCCCGGGGTGTACCCGCCGTAACTGGTCGGATCGGCGTGATACAGGTTCAAGAAGAACATCACCGAGGCGGCGTTGACGATCTGGCCATCCGCGAATCGCCACCCCTTGAGGTGGATGGTGATCGTGCGGCCATTGGGACTGAGGATCGGCGTCTCGGCCAGGGACAGCGAGGGGTCGTAGAGCGTCGTGGCACCCTGGCCGAAGAAGTACAAGGGACGGAACATGAGCTGCTGGAACTCATTGATGTTCGAGGCCGAAAAGTTGAGGTACCCCGTGTAGGGCAAGATCCAGTTCGGCGACGCCCCCGGTGCTTCGGCGTAGGTGATGGTGTTCGCCGCCCCCGCGGTGGCGCTGGCGAGTGAACTGAGGCCCAGGGCGAGCGAGCACACGGCGCCCAGCACTGCGGCGGCGGACCTCCATGTACGTTGAAACCTCATACTCAATTGCCCGCCAGTGACCGCCAAAGTGGTTGAAGAGGGCTGCGTCGAGCCGCCTTAAAAGCCTTGACGCCAACTGTACCGGAGCGGACTCGAAAAGGCCGGTCACGTCAGTCGTTCCCCGCGCGGGTGGACTTACGCGAAGGAGAGTTCTCGTGACAGCGCCGCGGCGGCGTCGGGGCTAAGGAACTCAAAACCCGACTCGAGCAGGCGTCGCGGAACGGCGCGCTGACTCGCGAGCAGTAGTTCATCGGCCATCTCTCGGCCCAGCGCGACGCGCACGGCGACCTTGGGCACGCGAAGAAACGACGGTCGATGAAGGGCTGAGGCGAGAAGGCGCGTGAAGGTGGTGTTGGTCACGGGCGCTGGAGCCACCAGGTTGATGGGTCCCGTCAGGCCACGATCAAGTACCCACTCGATGGCGCGAACTTCATCACTCAAGGCGATCGGGCTCATCCACTGCCGGCCCGAGCCCACCGTCGCGCCCAGTCCGACTCGAAACATGGGTAGCTGGCGAGCTAACGCCCCCGCGCGCGCAGAAAGCACGATGCCGGTGCGCAGATGCGCCACCGGGACGCCGAGGTCGCTTACGGGTTGGGTCGCCTCTTCCCACGCGCGACATACCTCGGCGAGGAACCCGCGACCCGCGCTCGCGCTCTCGTCGAGTTGCTCGTCACCCCGGTCGCCGTACCATCCCACCGCCGAAGCGCTCAGGACCAGTCCGAGGCCCTCGCCCAGGCTTTGTGCGACCCGGGCGAGGAGCGCCGTTGACTGTACGCGCGACGAGAGGATTACCTGCTTGTGTCGAGCAGCCCAGCGTCGGTCGCCAATTCCCACTCCCGCCAGGTTGACGACGGCGTCGAGACGACCGAGGGCTCGAAGCTCGCTCTCGTCCACCAGGCTGCGTGAGGGATCCCAGTGAATCGTCAGTCCTGGGCTATGCGGCGTGCTCGGGCGAACGAAGCGCACTACGGTGTCACCGCGCTGCTCCAAGGATTGAGTCAGCGCCTCTCCGATGAGCCCGGAGGCTCCCGTGACGCCTACGCGCACGTCGCGTCCCAGCGTTCTTCAATTACCGCAGCAAGTTGTGCGGTGTTTCTCAGGTGCGCGTCGTGACCCGCGTGTTCCAACTCGACGGTCACTATCTTCGAATTGAGCTCGACCAGAGCCTCGCTTAGCGCTCGGTAATACTCCGCACCATTGCCGTCTCCGTGAGCGTACGTGGCCGCAACGCGCAGCGTCGACAGGTCAAAGGGAGGAGTCTCGTCGCGCACAATACGCAGGTCGTTCAACAAGGTCGCACCGTCCAGGCGCCGCGACTCACGCTGGGCCTCGCCAAGGCGTTCCCACGCGCGATCGGAGACGACTCGTCGAAAGAATCGCTCGGCTTCACTCGCGGGGTCGTCACTCGCAATGGGGTGCACGCCGCCGCGTCGCAGGACCCAAGGCAAAGGCGACTCGTAGTTCACGACGAGACTGATCTGAGAGGGTGCCTCAATGGCCGTCTTGAATGTCACGACCCCGCCAAAGCTGTGACCAAAGAGGATTACGGGTTGACGCGACGCTTCGCGATCGACCAGGGCGAGCAGGTCGGCGACGTGATGAGCGAGGTCCACGGGGGCCAGGTCACGCGATCCCTGGTAGCCCCGTCGGTCGTAGGCCAGGACATCGAATCGGTTAATTCGTCGCGAGAGACGGGTGAACGAGCCAGCTCGATCCAGGGCACCGTGTACGCAGATCAGCGTGGCCTCGGGAGAGGCGACGCGCAGTTCGGCAACCGCGAGACCTCGAACGGGGGAGTCCGGAACAAAGTGGATCTGGCGGGAGGTGTTGACGGGGGAAGACATGATTTGAACCTTAGGTCTGGACCGCTTGTTACCTATCAAGCGCGCGTATCTGAGCCCTAGGCTGGGGGGGTGACTACGCCTCCCGATTCGTCATCGCGCCCCGCGCAAGGCTCGTTTGGCCCCAACGCGTGGCTGGTCGACGACATGTACGACCGCTTCCTCAAAGATCCGACCTCGGTGGCGCCGAGTTGGCGAGAGTTCTTCGCCGACTACCAGCGCAGCACTCTGCCGGCGGTCGCCACGACGACCTCCGTTGGTGCGCCGGGGGTGCCGGTGGCGCCCGTCGCGATAGATGCCGAGGCCATGCCCCTTCGGGGGGCGGCCGCGCGCATCGTAACCAACATGAATGCCAGCCTCGCCGTGCCCACGGCGACCAGCGTGCGCACCGTGGCGGCCCGACTTCTCGAGATCAATCGGGCTGCGCTGAATGAGTCGCTGGCGCGCACGAGCGGTGCCAAAGTCTCCTTTACTCACCTCATTGCGTTTGCGCTCGTTCGGGGACTGCGCGAGATTCCAGCGATGAACAACACCTTCGTGGAGGCGGTTGACGACAAGGGGACCCCGGGCCTTCGTCACAATGAACACGTGGGACTTGGCCTCGCGGTCGACGTGCAGAAGAAGGACGGCTCGCGTAACCTGCTCGTGCCAGTCATCCGAAACGCCGACACGATGGACTTTCGCAGTTTCCTGCTCGCCTACGAGGAGCTCGTGCGCAAGGTTCACGGCGGCACCTACGGCGCGGACGACTTCGTCGGCGCGACGGTGTCGATCACGAATCCCGGTACCCTCGGCACAGTCCAGTCCGTGCCGCGACTAATGCCCGGTCAAGGGGCGATCTTTGGCGTGGGCGCATTGGGGTGGCCAGCGGGCTTCGAAGCGGCTGACCCACGGGCCCTGGCCGAGCTCGGTGTGG
>DATJUR010000075.1:0-5021 GCA_035502215.1 Acidimicrobiales bacterium
CCTGGGTGCCGCGGCCCTGTGCGCAGCCTTCGCCTTCCACAGCATTGAACACGCGGCAGGTCTAGGGGCCTTCGCCACCGCGGTCAACCTGGCCTACCCGGTCGGCGACCTTCTGTTGTTGAGTCTCGTCATCGGCGGCTCGGTACTGCTCTCGGATCGCGGGACGTCGCGCTGGTACCTGCTCGCTGCGGGCTTCGTAGTCATCGTGGTGGGCGACACTTTTAACCTCTTTCAGAGCCCGTCGTTTGGTGGATCGCGCTTTGGCAGTGACTTCAACGACATCGCGTGGCCCGCGGCCATCTTGTTGATGTCGATGGCAATGTGGCTACCGTCCAAGCACGCCGATCCCCTCCAGAAGGAGAAGCCGGCCGGATTCCTCCTGCCGGCCCTCGCACTCGCCGTCGGACTGTTCATTCTGATCTACAGCGCCCTGAGCACCCTCAGTCGAATCGCGCTGTGGCTCGCCGTCGCCACTCTCCTCACGGTGGGCATCCGTCTCTTGCTCAGCGCGCGCAGCCTGCGCATCCTCACCGAAGAGCGCTACCGCCAAGCCCACACCGACGAGCTCACCGGTTTGGGTAACCGACGCCAACTCTCCCTCGTCCTGGACCTGTTCTTCGCCGACCAGTCCATCAGCGAAGTTGCCCCGCGCGAAATGGCCTTTCTCTTCGTGGACCTCAATCACTTCAAAGAGATCAACGACTCCTTCGGTCACCCCGCGGGAGATGAACTGTTGCGTCAACTCGGACCTCGTCTCCGGCGAGCCGTGGGTGAGTCAGGTTCGGTCGTGCGCCTGGGCGGCGACGAGTTGGCGGTCGTGTTGATCGACGCTGACGCCGACGTGGCAGTCGAGATCGCCAAGCGGATCATCGACGAAATCGATCAACCCTTTAACCTGCACAAAGTCAAGGCCACCGTTGGAGCCAGCATCGGCATCGCCCTGGTCCCCGAGAACGCCAACGACGGACCGGGACTCATGTGGTGTGCGGACGTGGCCATGTATCGAGCCAAGCTCGGTCAGATGCCCTACGTTTTCTACGACCACGACCTCGACGGCGGTGAGGACTCGCCGAACCTGCTCGACGAACTGCGTGAAGCAGTGATGCAGGGCGACTTCGTCCTGCACTATCAACCCCAGCTGGACCTCAAGAGCGGTCAGATCCTGGCGGTTGAAGCGCTGGTGCGCTGGCCCCACGCAACGCTCGGGCTGGTACCGCCACTGAAGTTCTTGCCCCTCGCCGAGGAAGCGGGACTGATGTGGCCCCTGACCCAATGGGTGCTCAACGAAGCCTTTGCTCAGTGCGCGGTGTGGCGACGCGATGGCCACCACCTGGCCGTGTCGATCAACGTTTCGACGAGCGACCTGCTCGAACCCGGCTTTCTCAAGCACGTGCGAGAACTGCTGGCCACCCACGGGTTACCGGGTGAGGCCATCGTCATCGAGATCACCGAGACGACGATCATCACTGACTTCCTGCGCTCCCAGGCCGTGATCTTGGAGCTTCGCGACCTGGACATCGTCGTGTCAATTGACGACTTCGGGGCGGGATTCACCTCGCTCGCGTATCTGAGCAGCTTGGCGGTGGGCGAACTCAAGCTCGACCGCACCTTCATCACGTCGCTCAACGCGGAGGGAAATGGCCGAGAGATGGAGCTCGTCCGAGCGACCATCAACCTCGGCCACGACATGGGCCTGCGGGTGGTCGCCGAAGGTATCGAAGACGTCGAGACCCTCGACCTCTTGGGCGACCTCGGCTGCGACTTGGCCCAGGGCTACTTCATCAGTCGACCGACGCCGGCGAGCCGGCTTTCATTCAAGGCGAGTGAAACACGAGAGTTGACCGGCCCGATCTCGTAGGACGCACCACATGATGAGGCCAAACAGGTCTACTGGCGCATCGCCGTCACACCAAAACCCGACAGGTAAGTTTCAGTCGTGATACGCAATCTCGCGGTGCTCCTCAGTCTGGCGATCATGGGAGCCGGTGTGTGGCTACTCACCCGGGTTCACGACGTGGCTCACGGGTGCGCCAGCGGACCGACGGGCGTCCAGGTCGGCCTCAACTCCGCGTGCGAGAACGATATCTCCCTTTACTTCCTCGGATTCGCGTTCCTGATCCTGGGCGTGGTCACGCTGTCGCTCGCCCTATTTACCATTAAGCGCCGCCAGCGAGAGCTGACCGGCAAACCGATGTCGGACACCAACGTGCTCGACGAGCGTTTTCGCAGGAAGTACCACCACGACGACACCGGTGCGCCGCGCGGCAAAGATCCCGAGCGATACTGAGGCCACCTGACGTAACGTGAGGGAACGGACAGGGGGTGACAGTGTCCTCAGACCTTGACGTCGTCGCCAAAGATGTCTGGGATGTTGTCGGGGGACTCGACCTGCCCCTCATGCTCATTGAACTCGAGCGCTTTACCGTCGCCGATGTGACGAAGTCCTTCTCGAGCCAGATGGGAGTGCCGGCGTCCCGCGTGCTGAATCACCCCGTCTTCGAGCTCTATACCGATCACGATCAGCGCAGCGCCCGTATCGCGTTGCAGGCTCTGGCCGACGGACTACTGGACTTTTACTCGGCTCGTCGGCGACTGCGCCTACCCGACCACCGCACGTTGCCGGTCCTTGCGTGGGCCCGCTCCCTCCAGTTCGGCGAGTCCCACTACGCGCTCGCGCAGTACTCGGCGACTCGCGCGTCGCGCAACAGCCCTCTCGTCGAGTTTCTCGGTTATGCCCCTCCGACGATTGCCGTCGGTCTGATCGACGACGACGGCTGCATCACGGCCGTGAGTAAGAACGTGGTCGATGTCGTGGGCGAAGTGGCCGAATCACTCATCGGGCGTCCGCTGCTCACCGACACCGAACAACGACGGCTGCGCGAGAGATTTGATGCACTGAAAGGCGAAGACGCCTTAACGGTGTCCATGCCCATACAACTCAGCGACGCCAACTTCGACCAACATTCGGTTCGCTGCGTCGTGACGTGCCTAGCCGAGACGACCGAGCGGTGCTTCTTGCTCCTCCCGGGTCCAGATGCCGGTGCCGAATCCAAGATGGAGCGTGTGGCCCAGTTGGAACACCGCCTGTGGCGGATCGCGGGCGAGGTCCAGGCCAGTGGCATCTTCGATTCGCTTGGCGCCTTTCCCGATCCGGGACGATTTCCACAGCTCAGCTCTCTGAACACCCGTCAGTGGGAGGTCCTGAGCCGACTTCTGCGAGGTGAGCGCGTGCCAGCGATCGCGGAGTCGCTGTTCGTGAGCCCCAGCACGGTCCGCAACAATTTGAGCGAGATCTTTCGGATCTTCAAGGTCCACTCGCAGTCCGAGCTGCTCCACCTGCTCAATAGCTAGCCCCCTCGAAGGGCCCCTCTTCGATCCTGGTGTATTCAGTGCATATCTAGACGGACGTTTTGATGGCCGGTTACGGCGCAATATCGGTCTCGCGGCGCGACGGTACCCGCAGGCTGGTATCTGTGAAAAATTGCGCCGCGCCCGCTGACGAGTTCGACTACCGCGAATTGGCCCGTGTGGCTGACCGCCTGCTGACGCCCGTGGCGGTCATCGAGCCGGACAGCACCTTGCGCTACATCAACGGCGTCGCCGCCCAGCTCTTCGAGTGCCTCCCTTCAGATCTCATCGGGCAAAAGATGCTGACTCTCGTGCACCCCGACGATCGAACGCGCATCAGCAACGACCTAGCCAAGGTCTTAGGCGGCGTCCCCGAGGGCGGCTTTACCCAGTGTCGAGTTCGAGCAACCAACACGCAGTCGTGGCGCGTCGTTGAACTGTACGCGCACAACCTCAGCGACGATCCCGACGTTCGGGGCATCTTGGTCTCGGGCGGTGACGTCAGCGAGCAGATCAGTCTGGCGCGAGCCCTTCGAACGTTGAGCCAGTGCAACGAAGTTTTGATTCACGCCGAAGACGAGTCGACACTCGTCACGAACATCTGTCGCACGATCATCGAAGCCGGTGGGTACGCCTTGGCCTGGGTGGGGTACGTCGAACACGATGCGGCCCGCTCGATTCGCGTGATCGACGCCTATGGAGCGACCGGGTATCTCGAAGGGCTCGAGGTCACCTGGGCCGACAACGAGTTAGGACAGGGCTCGGTGGGGCGCGCAATTCGTAGTGGATCAACCAAGGTCGTCAAGGACACGCGCCGCTCGAAGCGGGTGAACCCGTGGCGCGAGCGCTTGGAGGCCCACCATATGAGGACGACTTGCGCCCTACCCCTGATCATCAAGGGCGAAACGATCGGGGTGCTCGCCATCTACGGGCTCGAAGTTGGTGTGTTCGGCGACGCCGAACTCGAACTGATCAGCAAACTCGCCGACAACCTCGCCTACGGTATCGGACGCATTCGTGACGCGAAGAACCTGGCACTGAACGAGTCGCGTCTGCGCGCGGCCGAGCGCCTTACTCACGTGGGCCACTGGGAGTGGGACTTGCAGAGCGATCGCTTCGAGTTCCTGGCGGACGAGATGTTCTCCATCTACGGGGTGTCACCGTCGGAGTGGACTCGTTCATCGGAGATCTTCCTGTCCTTCGTCGACGAATCTCAGCGCCGCCTCGTCGAAAACGTCTTTCGCGACGCGATCAAGGACGGCTCGGCGGAAGTCCTTCACCACATCACTCGGCCCAGCGGGGAGGTGCGCAGCGTGCGTCTACGCGCTGAGGCCATCCACGACGAGGGCGGCCAGCCCGTGCGGCTCCTGGGCACCGTCCAGGACGTCACGGAGTACCTCGAAGCCAAGATTCAGCTCGCCCGCTCGCAGCAGTTTCTCCTCGCCATTACCGACAACATGGCCGAAGGATTGATCGCCACCGACGGAGAGGGCATCATCACTTTCGCCAATACCGCCGCGGGTTCTCTGCTCCACTCTTCGGCCCTGGATCTCATGGGTCGTTCGACGGACGAGGCCTTCGTATTTCGCCAAGATGGAGCTGTCCAGGGAGTCGATAGTCCTCTGGCCAAGGTGTGGAGAGACGGTCGGTCGGTCATGATCGACCACGAGACC
>DATJUR010000076.1:0-2169 GCA_035502215.1 Acidimicrobiales bacterium
GCGCTACCCGGAATCACTGCGGCGGCCATTTTTGGTTTCGTGAACGCCTGGGGTTCGTTCATTGTGCCTCTGATCTTGATCAGCTCGAACTCACAACAGCCCGCTCCGATTTCGATCTACACGTTTCTCACGTTGCCCAAACCCGAGTTTGGCAACATCGCGGCGTACTCGCTGGTCTTTTGTATTCCCGTCTTCATCCTCTACGCCGCGTCCGCTCGGCTGTTCCGCGAGGGCTTCGTGTTAAGTGGAGGCGTGAAGGGATAGCTCTTGGTCACGCACGGGGCGTGGCGCCAGACAACTCACCAGACCATGAAGGATGAAACGTTGAGTCGCAAACTGAAGATCGGCGTGATCGGCGCGGGCGTCATCAGCCAGGTGATGCACCTGCATTACCTGCGCGAGTTGGACGATCGCTACGAGACGGTCGGGATCTGTGACCTGTCCCACGAGGTCGCCTCGGCGTGCGCGCGCGAGTATGGGGTTGGCACGGTTTTCACCGACTGGCGAGACGTGCTCAGTGAGGATATTGACGCGGTCTTTATCCTCACCTCGGGTTCTCACGCGCCCATCGCGATCGAAGCGGCCCGCGCGTCTGGCGTGATCCTGATGGTCGGGTACCCCAAGCGCTACGACCCCGCCTTCGCGAGATTCGTAGACGAAGCCATGGCCCTCACCGAGCGCAAACTGCTGCGGGTGACGACCACGGAGTCGCCCTTCGAGCCCTACGTTGCCCACTACCCACTCGTCGGGCCGCCCACCGACGTGGACGCCGATCTGCTGGCTGCGCTGCGCGCGGACTCGACGAGCCGGGTGCAGCGCGCCATTGGCACGGACGATGCGTTCCTGATCCATCAGTATCACGCGGTCCTACTCGACACATTGGTCCACGAGGTCAACACCACCCGAGCGTTGATGGGCGAGCCCACTTCGCTGGACTACGTCGACTTGCGCAACGGACACGCCACGGTGGTGTTGGACTTTGGCGGCCCCCGGGCGGTCATCCACTGGCTCGAGACGCCCGAGATGACTCGCTACTCGATGGAGTTTTCTCTCCACGCGGCCAACGGCCGCGCCACACTCACTTTCCCCTCGCCTTACCTTCGCAACGCGCCGAGCTCGCTGGTCGTCGAGCGCGGGGCAGGGGGCACCGAGTCGTGGCGTCGAGAGGAGATTACGTCGTACGAAAGCGGCTTCAAGGAAGAGCTACGCGTGTTCTACGACGCGGTGAGCGACACCCAAGTCGTGCCCACCGGCGGCGTGGACGCGAACCGTGACATCGCGCTCTGTCAAGCCATCATTCGGTCGTTCGTTGATCGCTCTCCCGTGGCGAACCCCACGGACTTCTGAGCGCGCCGTAGGTCCTGCTGTGCCCCCACCAATGAAAGAGGATTGAACCATGAAGTTGACAGTCGCCAACGCCCCTATTAGTTACGGGGCGTTTGAACTTACCGTCGGCATCGACCCGAACGTGCCCCAGGCCGAGTTCGTGCTAGATGAAGTCGCCGGGGCGGGCTACGCGGGTATCGACCTGGGGCCCGTGGGCTACCTCGGCGATGGACCGGTCTTGGCGGAGCGACTGGCCAGTCGCAACCTCGGCCTGGCTGGGGCGTATCTGGAGTTTCCCTTCGCCGACCCCGTCGCCCTCGAGGCGCTCTACCCCGAGCTCGACGCAATGTTGGACACCTTCGACGCGGTGCGCGACGTCGTACTTGGGCCGCTACCGCGACCGACTCTGGCCGACGCGAGCAGCGAGTCCCGGCGCCTCAAGCCGGGCCAGAGCCAGGCCAACCCGTCCCTCGGTCTTGCCAATGACCAGTGGCACGCCTTTGGCGCAGGGTTGAAGAACGTGTTGGCTCGCTGTCGCGACCGGGGATACGAGCCCACCTTTCACCCCGAGACGGGCACCTTTGTAGAGGCGCCCTGGGAGATCGAGCGGGTGCTTGAGATCTCCGACGTCGGGCTGTGCCTGGAGACAGGGCACATCTTCGTGTGCGGGGGCGATCCGCTCAACGTGCTCAAGAGTGCGCCGCACCGGGTGAATCACGTCCATCTCAAGGACGCGTACCGATCGCGGATGGATCAACTGATCGCCGACGACGAGCCCACGCCGTCGATCTGGTCCCGGGAGGTCTTCTGCGCGCTCGGACAGGGAGACGTGGACCTCGACGC
>DATJUR010000077.1:0-8952 GCA_035502215.1 Acidimicrobiales bacterium
ACCTAGTAGATTAGAAACCTATGTCTCGACGTATTGAGATCGAAATTACGAGTGTGAACGGCGATCTCGCCACGTGGCGCGCCGCAGGAGCCAAGCTCCCCAAGGGTGTCCTGTCGGTCTCCCTTGTTCCCGGTGGTCCAGAGGTAGGTCACGTCTACCGCGCCGACATTGAGCAGTACATGGAGGGCATTGAGGTCCTCTCGGTGACCGCTCCCAAGACGGCCTCGCCCATCGATCCGCGCAACGAGCGTCTCGAACTGATCCAGGAAGCAAAGAAGGGCCCCGATGTGGTGGTCACGTACGCCGGCAAGGGTCGTGGAGCGCGTCGCGAGGGTGACGAGCGCGACGGCGCTCGGCGTCCCGCGGCGAAGCGACCGAGCGCCCGGCGGGACAAGGACGCTGGTCCGAGCGAGCGGCCATCGCGCGGACCCCGAAGCGACCGCCCGGCTCGCCAGACTACGGGTGAGAAGGACTCGCCCACTCGCGAGCGGTCCCGCCGACCAGCCCGCCCCGGTGCGGGCGCCCACGGTGCTCGACCCGAGCGTTCACACGGTCCCCAGCAACCTCCGGTCACCACGACGCACCGCAACGCCATGTTGGCCACCTTGTCCCCGGAACAACTTCCGGTCGCCGAACAGCTACTTCGTGGCGGCATGCCCGCGGTGCGCGCGGCCGTTGAGTTGCAGAACAAGAACGCGTCCGCTCAGGGCCGACCCACCGTCGACCCAACCACCATTGAACGCATCGCCGAAGATCTGCTCAATCGCACGAACCTCGCGTTGTGGAAGGATCGCGCCGCGGGGGCCATTGGAGCGGGTCGCGAACTGCGACTGCGGGATCTTCGCGCCGTGGTGACCTCCGCGAAGACAGTCTCGTTGGATGATGAGGCCCGGGTGCAACTCAAAGAACTCCAGGCGTCGCTCACCGCGCGCGTTGATCACCTGAGAACTCAGTGGAACGAGAGATTAGAAGCCGCCATCGCGACAAAGAACGCGAAGGAAGCTCTCGGGCTCGTCGCACGTCCTCCGGACATGTCCACCCGACTCAGCTCCGACTCCGCCTCGCGGGTGGTGACGCTTGTCTCAGAGACCCTCAACGCGGATCAGACCCCAGCGGTGTGGAATGAGATCGTGGAACTTGCCGCGGACACCTCGATTCGTCGGAACATCAAGCCCTTGGGCATTCCCAGCGACGACTCGAGTCGAGCGGTGGCGGTACACAATGCGGGAGCGATTCCCGAATTGGCCAAGTTGCTGGGCATGAAGGTTCCCCCGCCTCCCCCACCGACGCGCCCGGTGCGTCCAGCGCGCCGCCCGGCTACGCGCCGCGCATCGTAAGCAGTCGGGCTTTCCAACCGATCGACTCGTAGAGCGACTTCATCGCCCGATCCCCGGGCAGGGCGTAGGCGTCAACAGGTGGCGCCGCACTGGAGAGCAGACGCCGAACGAGGGCGGTAGCGATCTTTTGTCGCCGAAAGTCCGACGCCACGTACACGGCTTCAATGAGTTGGGCGCGACAGAGCGCGAAGCCCTTGATCTCGTCGTCGTAATAGACCCACAGCGACGATGAACTCACCGCCACGCTGAGCAGCTGATCCACAGGCGTGGCGTCGCACAGGGTCGCGAGCAGAGCAACTCCCCCGCGCTTGGCCCGGAGGTCGTGGAGGGCGCGGTTCCACAACGCCTCAAGTTCCGGTGATACGCCTTCTGCGAGCAGAACGCTCACGATGGCACGTGGGTCTTAGACGCAGTCACGACAGAGCATGTTCGCCTTGTCGGCGAGCTGGCTCGTCTTTTTGAGCAGTCGACAGGACTTGCATCGAAATTCGTCATCTTGCTTGGGCAAGATCGCCTCGGTGGTATCGAGCAGGGGGTCGACTTCGAGGGGCACTTCGTCGTCATCCTCGGGCACCGAGGTGCGAAGGATCGTCTCGGCTAAGACCTCGTCGAGGGCGAGCTCGACGTCGGCGTCGTCGACCACGTCGTCGTCATCATCGGTCACCGCGACGGCCGCCACGACTACTTCGTCATCGTCGTCCCCCGCTTCTACGTCCACATCGTCGCCGAGAACATCGTCTTCTTCGACGTCATCGTCGATGACGTCTACATCGTCCTCTAGCTCGTCCTCAGTGACGTTCTCCTCATCAAAGCCCTCGGCGAGCTCTTCTTCGTCAAATACCTCGTCACTTTCAACATCACTGGCCATGAGTTCCTCTTCTGTAGCGCAGGCATCATATGACTAAATTTCACGTTCGTGCGCTCTTTCGCGCTAAAGAGTCCATAAATCTCGATTTTCCTAGCGATTCCGACGGTTCCGTTCGGCGGTGCGCTCGGCCTCCAGGCGCTCGAGGTCGATGTCCGAGAAATCGACGAAGGACATCGCGTCAGCGATGCCTGCGTGACCGGCTTCTTCGCGTATGAGTCGGGCCATTTCCTGGGCCAGGCGTCGGTAACTGGGATGGCCCTGAGGGCCCGAGCGTAGTTCGATGAGATGAAGAGCCTCACGCGCGTTCATCTGCATGACGTAGCGAATCCGAAACGCCAGCGCGACGCAGTATTGCGCCTGTTCAGGGAAGTCTTTTCGCACATCGTAGTAGAGCGCCGCCGAGCGCCCGAGCGACTCTTTGTATCGCTCGGCCAGTCCGGCGTCCTCCACGATGTCGGGCACGTCGAAGCCCAAATCCACGGTGAGCGGCTGCCACTCGATCGTCAAGAGACGGTGGCGCTGGAGGTCGCGGAACGCTCCGTAGTCGCTAACGACCTCGAAGCGATAGTCCGTACGCTCGAACGCTCGCCCAGGTCGGTGGCGTCGGTTAGCGCGCTGACCGACGTAGGTCACCAGCAGTTCTCGTCGCTCGACGGTGCTCATGGCCCCGACGCGTCGTACGGCGGCGCCGTACGAGACATTCGAGTTGGCAAAAACGATGGCCTCGAGCACGCGGGACTCTCCCTCGGGGTCAAAGGAGACTAGACGAACTCCCTCGGCCGCCTCGGCCACCTCGGTGTCGCTGCCGACGAGAGCGCGAGTCGCCGAACGTGTCTCGCCGAGGTAGTTCGTCCACGCGCGACCTCGTTCGGGCACGTCCAGACGTCGAAGGAACGACGGAATCACTTTGACCAGCTCAGCGAGCATCAACTCGGCGTACTCGCGCACCTCAGGCAATGGGTGCGCGCGCATGCGCAAAAGCAACGACTCGTAGGCCTGCCCCGAGGCGTAGATGCCCAGGTTCGACAGGGCACTGGCCGGCAGCAGGCCCCGCAGTCCATCGAGCGCCTTGGCGCGAATGGCCTGGCGATAAACGAAGTCAGTGTCCTCGTCGGTCTTGGGGAACCGCAACGTCAACCAGTCGGTCAGCGCGGGAAGGAGCTCGCGGTACGTATCGAACATCCGGTCCATCTCACCGATGTAGCGAGCCCCGAAGCGCGAGTCCAGGATGTCGGCGTCGCGGTAGAAGCGATAGAGCCCGTTGGGGAGCCGTCGGTCGTAGGCGAGGTACCTCGTTGACTGCTCTAGATAACTCATCAGTCGGCCGCGTTCTAACACTTTGGTGAGCAGGTTGCTCGCCTGCTCGCAGGCCAAGTGGACGCCGCCTAGCTGAGCGACCGAGTCGTCTCCGTACTCGTAGAAGATTCGTTGGTACAGTTCGTCGGCCCGCTCGAGTCCGATGGTGGCATCGACGTTGGCGTCGCCGTCGAGCTCGAGGTCGCCCACGAACTCATCGAGGAACAATCGCCGCAGGCTCTTAGAGGAGCGAGAGTATCTCGCAAACAGAGCACCCTTGACGACCTCGGGTAGGTTGACCAGCGCGAAGACCGGTCCCTCCAGGTTGGTGAAATACCGCCTGAGTACGGCCGCCTCCGCGTCGGTGAAATCTTCGGCGACGTAGGGGTGCATGAAAATACGAGACTAGGGGCGAAATTAGTCCGATGGGTGGACGCTGGAGGCACCCGCGACCACGCTGCGTAAGACCGCGTCGCGCGCGTCTAGCGCAACGTCGGCGACCTCGGTGAGGTGGCGCAAACGGCCCAGTTGCTCGCAGAGGTCCGCTACTTGCTTGGCGTTGCGCACGAAGTCGCCCGGAGACGTTTGGCCAATTTCCGCGTCCGCGAGGTCCAGGACCGTCCCGAGGCTCACGCCTCGCGCCCAGGCCGCGATGATGGTCGAGAAGTGCGCGTCGGGTTCCTTGAAGTGAGGTACCTGATATCGCTCTTCGACCTCGCGGATCGTGGCGTCAATGGTGGTGATCTCCAAGAATCGTTCGGCGATGCTCATGCGTCGGATCTGGCCGAGTCGATCGTGATGGACGCGCTTCTTCTTGGCCGTCACGTGATGGCCCGCGCGCTCCGAACGCGCAAGGCGCTTGGACTCGTACACGAAGCACGACAGCAGGCCCGCCAGTTCGGCTGGCTCGAGGCCCTCAAACACTCCCGCGTTGAGGGACTCGGCCAGCAGCAGGTCGCACTCGTGGTACAGCGAGCGCAGTAGCTGGCCGCTCTCACTCAGGGTCCAGCCCTGCGCGTAGCCCAGCTCTTCGAGGACATTGCGCCGTGCAATCATCATCTGAGCGAGCGGACGCTTGGTACCGGCGGGACGCCGATCACTCTCGAACTGGGCAAAGGACCGCTGGACGACCTGCAGGGCGGTGTCGTAGTCGAAGTGGTTGATGAGGTTGGCCGTGAAGTTGTACGTGGGTCGAAACGACGAGTGCAGGTTCGCCGGCGGCGCCAGAGCGATGCGACCAACGTCTTGGAGGGAGAGGTCGCTGGCGAAACACACGATGGCGTGTCCCTCGTCGTCGAGTCCCCGGCGCCCCGCGCGACCCGTCATTTGGGCGTACTCCGCACTGGTGAGGAACTGGCGACCCGCGTCGGAGTACTTGGTAAAGCGCTCGAGGGCCACCGAACGTGCAGGCATGTTGATGCCTAACGCCAGGGTCTCGGTCGCAAAGACCACGGAAAGCAGATTTTGCTCGAAGCACGTCTCGACGATTTCGCGAAAGGCGGGCACCATGCCGGCGTGATGCCCGGCGATGCCGCGGCGTAACGCATCGACAAAGTCCGCGTACTCCAGGGCCACGAGGTCCTCGGAAGAAAAGTCCGCCAAACGATCTTGGGCGGTGCGCTCAATCTCTCGGCGTTCCTCAGGCGTGGTGAACAGCAGGCCGTCACGGCGTAGTTGATGCACCGCATCGTCGCACGCGGCGCGCGAGAAGATAAACACGATTACGGGCAGCAAATCCTCGGCTTCGAGTGCGTGCATCAGTTCCGAGCGCCGCGGAGCACGAAAGGGCGGCGGCGGGGCACTTGATTTGGGGCCGTGCCACTTTGGTCCCGGGCGGAACTTGCGTGTGGACTTCATGAGCCCGTCAATGCGCCGCGCATCGTTCGACAGGCGCGAGCCATCGAGCAGGTCGTGAATCTCCGCACCCGGTTGGCCCCGACGAACGACCGCGATGTGGTTGTGCAGAACGATCGGGCGGGTTCGCTCGACGATCACGGTCGTGGGGCCGCGCACCTCGCTCAGCCACTCACCCAGGAAGTCGGCGTTGCCGATGGTGGCCGACAGGGCGACAAAGCGCACCGGGGCGGGCGTCAGGATGAGTACTTCCTCCCACACTCCCCCGCGATAGGGATCCTGGAGATAGTGGACCTCGTCGAGGACCACGAGACCGAGCGTCATCAGTTGGTCCGAGTCGGTGAGCAGCATGTTGCGCAGGACCTCAGTGGTCATGACGACCACCGGCGCGCTGCGGTTAATCGACGTGTCGCCGGTGAGCAGTCCCACCTGTTCGCTGCCGTAGCGCTCACAGAGCTCGTGGTACTTCTGATTCGAGAGCGCCTTTAGGGGCGTGGTGTAGAAGGTTCGCTGCTCTCGGTTCAGTTCGCGCCCGATGGCGTAGTTGGCGATCAGGGTCTTGCCGGAGCCGGTAGGCGCGCTGACCAGGACATTAACACGCTTGTCGACGGCCTCGATGGCGTCGAGTTGGAACGAGTCGAGTCCGAAGCCGAGTCCGTCGATGAACTCCTGGCGGTAGTCGAGGAAGGTCACTTATGGAGCATCTTGCCCACGAGGATCGCGAGAAAATAGAACGCGACCAGCGGAGCGGCGAGGGCCAGCATCGACAAGGGGTCACTGCTCGGGGTCACGATGGCCGCCACCACGGTGATCGCGATGACCGCGTAGCGCCAACTGTGAAGCAGTCGCGCCGGGGTGACGACGTTGATGAGTTCCAGGGCGACCAACACCACCGGAAACAAAAATGCGATCCCAAAGATGAACAGCATCAAGAGAAACAGCGTCAGGTACTGATTCGGGTTGTACTCGGTGAGCAGCGTCGAGCCACCAATGTCCTTGAGCCACTGAATGGCCTGGGCGAAGCTGAAGTACGCCAGCACCATCCCCGCCGAGAAGAAGATGATCGACGCCGCCACGAAGGGAACGGCGTAACGGCGCTCGCGGGCTTTGAGCCCGGGGGTGATGAATCGCCACGACTCCCACAGGATCACCGGCGACGAGATCACAAATCCAGAGAAAAACGCAATTTTTACTCGAAGGTTGAGTCCGTCGAGGGGGTTCGTGACCAGGAATTTACAGTGACCGGGGCTAGCCGAGCAATAGGGATTCTGAAGTATTACTAGTAAGTGTGTATAAAAAATGAACGCCAGGACTGCCACCACGCTGACGCAGATGAAGATGACCATGAGTCGCTGGCGCAACTCGGCCAAGTGCTCGCCCAGCGTCATTCCCGTCTCGGCGCGGCGAAGTTTGGCCATGTGGGGCTAGTTGAGCGAAGGGTCAGGCGGAGGCGCTGGCGTCTCCACGGGGGTTCGCGGCGTGGCGGCTCTGGGAGGCGGCGTGATCAAAGGCGGTCCCTCGGGCACTGCAGATTCGTTCGCCTGGGCCGTGGGCGTTGGGACCTGGGCGTCTTTCTTGTCGACTCGATCAGCGAGTTGATTGAGCAGTGAGACCGGACTGCGGGCCATGCGCGCAATCTCACCGGTGCTGGGTAGGTCCGGTATGGCCTCACGGACTTCAGACTCCATGCGTTCCTGGAGACGCTTGAGTGCGCGCCAACTCGCGCCCAGGCGATGGGCCATCTCGGGCAGCTTGTCCGGCCCCATGAGCAAAATGATGACCGCCGCGACCACGATGAGTTTGAACGGACTAAGACTGATCACACCCCCAGTGTAGGGCCGGTGTCCTCAAGGAATTAAAGGCCCACCTGGTCGAACGAAGTCCGCTCTTGGCGAACTCGGCAGCGCCTTAGCCGTGTCGCTCGAGTGACGCCAGTAGCTTTTGGAACCGCTCGTCGGTGCTCTTGAAGGGGTCCTTGAGCAGCACGGTGCGTTGCATCTCATCGTTCAGCTTTAGGTGAACCCAGTCGACGGTGTAGTCGCGTCGCCAGTGTTTGGCCGCCTGTATGAACGTTCCGCGCATGTGAGCGCGAGTGCTGGAGGGTGGAACCGACGTGGCCCGTTCAATCTGTTCATCGCTCACCATTCGTTGGAAGTGCCCCTTGGCGGCGCGCCGATAAAACAAACCGCGATCGAAATCGGTGTCGTGGTAGAGCAAGTCAATCAGGGCAATCTTGGGATCGCCGAGGTCCACGCCGTTGCGCTCGCGCTCGCGGTCAATGATCTGGAGCTTGGCGATCCAGTCGACGCGGTCGGCCAGACCCATGGGGTCACTACGGTATTGCTCAATCACCTCGCGCCACATCTGCACGGCTTGTACCTGATCGGCGGGCACGTCGCGCACCTCGACGAACTTCTCGGCCCGTTCGCACAAGTCCTCTTGAATCTCCAGCGCCGTGAGGTCGCGGCCATTCATGAGCTTGACGGGCTCTTTGCTCCACAGGTCGTAGGAGATGTCACGCAAGGCGTTGATGGGTGAGGCCATCGTGTAGTCACGTAGCTGGACGATGTTGTCCTCGATCATCGCCAGTACGACCGACGCCGTACCCAGCTTGAGGAACGTGGCGTACTCGCTCATGTTGGAGTCACCGACGATGACGTGGAGGCGACGGAACTTCTCCGGGTCAGCGTGCGGTTCGTCGCGGGTGTTGATGATCGGGCGGCTGCGGGTGGTGGCCGAGGAGATCGCTTCCCAGATGTGCTCGGCCCGCTGGCTCATCGAGTACGCCGTGCCCTTGGCGTTGGTGACGACCTTGCCGGCGCCGGAGAAGATCTGTCGGCTGATCAGAAAGGGAATGAACACATTCTCCAGACGCGAGAGATCCTCGATTCGCTCGATGCAGTAGTTCTCGTGGCACCCGTACGAGTTACCCGTGGAGTCCGTGTTGTTCTTGAAGAGGAAGATGTCACCGCGAATGCCCTCGTCGCGCAGTTGGGACTGGGCGTATCCCACGAGCTCGCGCAGGATGGACTCACCGGCCTTGTCCTGGGCGACGACGTCACTCAGCGAGTCGCACTCGGCCGTGGCGTACTCGGGGTGGCTGCCCACATCCAGGTAGAGCCGACTTCCGTTCTCTAGGAAGACGTTGGACGACCGCCCCCAGGCCACGACCTTGCGAAAGAGGAAGCGCGACACTTCGTCGGGGCTCAGGCGACGTTGGCCACGCAGCGAGAACGTGATGCCGTACTCAGTCTCGACACCGTAGATCCGTCGCAGCATTGTCTCGTCCTAGCCCAAAAGTTCGCTCACCCGTGCGTCAGTCAGTCGCTCGAAGGTCCGACGGGTGCCCCGGTCCTCGAGTACGCAGACCTCCAGCTCGTCGGACCTCAGCACGCGGTCGGGTCCGGCCAGCGCGCTGACGGCGTTGCGCAGGGTCGTGGCCAAGGGCTCCACTGACTCTTCGGAGGTAGCGAAGCGTTCCTTGATCGTCTCAGCGTCGCCACCCAGCACCGAAAAGCGCGGCTCGTCGGAGATTGTGCCCTCGTAGGCGACGCGGTACAGCTTGGTGGGGCGAAGTTGGGTGCCGAGCTGGGCGAC
>DATJUR010000078.1:0-5919 GCA_035502215.1 Acidimicrobiales bacterium
TGCCAATTGATCCCTCCCAGTTCGACTGCTACTACTTCGCCCCGCAAAAGTCCTTCGCTTCAGACGGCGGGCTGTGGATCGCGTTGTGCTCGCCCGCGGCCATCGAGCGAATCGAAACGCTGGCGGCGTCGGGCCGGTGGACGCCGGCCTTCTTCGACCTCAAGATCGCCCTCGATAACTCGCGTCTGAATCAGACGTACAACACACCCGCACTCGCCACCTTGCACCTGTTGGCGTCACAGATCGCCTGGTTCAACGAGAACGGCGGTTTGGAGTTTTCGACGGGTCGTTCGCGCAAGTCCGCCGAGATCCTCTACTCCTGGGCCGAGGCGTCGGACTTCGCGACGCCCTTTGTCGCCAGGCCGGAAGATCGCAGCACAGTCGTGGGCACGATTGACTTTCGCGACGATATTGACGCCACGCAGATCGCATCGATCCTGCGCGCGAACGGCGTCGTCGATACCGACCCCTATCGCAAGCTCGGACGCAATCAGCTGCGCGTCGCGATGTTCCCGAGCATCGACTCCGAAGACGTCGCGTCACTGTGCGCGTGCATCAACTGGATCGTGGGCAACCTCTAGTTCACAGCCTCACAGGGTGGAGCGCAGGACAACCTCGAGATCGCCGCTGGCGGCGCTGATGACGTTGTAGGTCGAGCCCTTCTGGCTGGCGGCTCCCCCGTGGTGTCCGTCGGGCGTAAGACAAAGCGTGCGCAGTTCCGAGTGAAACCGGTCTGGCAGCTCAGCCGCCCGGGCGAGCATCGCTCGGCAGGCCCGATCAGGGCTCTCACCCCGAGCGAGAGCGTCGACCACCTCTCGTGCTCCGGTGATTCGCATGCTGAGTTCGCCGCGCCCGGTACAGGCGGCCGCGCCGTAGCGAAGGTCGCAGTAGTTGCCCGCGCCGGGTAGAGCCGAGTCGCCCACCCGCCCGGGGTACTTCCAGGGATAGCCACTGGTTGAGACGCCACAGACGAGTTCACCCGTCTCGTCGAGTGCGAGGACATTGATGGTTCCCCAGGGCCCGTCGTGTGGGCGAAGTCGAGTGACGAGCTCCACCGCGCTCGCGCGATAGGCCTCGTCGCCGGACGTCGCTCGGGTGTTTTCGCCCTCGACCGACTCGTCCGAGTGCACCAAGGCGTCGCGAAATAGTTGCCACGCCTCTTCGGTCAACAGGTTGCTGCGTTCGAATCCACACTCCTCGGCGAAGAGTTCGGCCCCTTCGCCCACCAACAAACAGTGCTGAGAGAGACGTTCTAACATCGCCCGAGCGATTGAGATGGGGTGGGCGAAGCCCTTGAGCGCTCCGACGCCGGCGAAGGCACGAGTCGATCCAATCATGAGCGAGGCGTCGAGTTCCACCTCTCCTCGTGCATTGGGCAGCCCACCGGTCCCCACATAGTGATCATCACGGTTGTCCTCGCAGCGGCGCAGCGCCGCCTCGACGGCATCCAACGCGCAGGCGCCGTCCATCAGTAGTCGCGCTCCCTCGAAGAGTCCGGCTTCGCTTCGCTCGCTGCCGATGATGATGGGCGTCACTGTCACCCGATCTCCTTTGATCGCTGATCACTCGCCCGTCGATCGACGGACGCCTCTACTCGTCGGTGTCGCCGCCCGAGATCTCCGAGACCTTCTGCTTGCCCGCCGAGACAAAGGGCATCATCTCGCGCAGGGTCGCGCCAATCTTTTCAATCGGGTGATTCTTGCCGGCTTCGCGCAGTTCACGGTATCGGGGACGCCCGATCTCGTTTTCTTGGATCCACTCGGCCGCAAAGGTGCCGTCTTGGATCTCGGTGAGGATCTTTTTCATTTCGCCCTTGACCGTGTCGGTGATCACGCGCTCGCCGCGGGTCAGGTCGCCGTACTCGGCAGTGTCCGAGACGCTAAAGCGCATGCCCGTGATGCCTTCTTCGTACATCAGGTCCACGATCAACTTGAGCTCGTGCAGGCACTCGAAGTAGGCGCTCTCGGGCTGATAACCCGCTTCGACCAGGGTCTCGTAGCCCGCGCGCACCAGCGCGGTCACTCCCCCGCATAGCACCACCTGCTCACCGAACAGGTCGGTCTCGGTCTCCTCGGAAAACGTGGTCTCGAGCACGCCCGCACGCGTGGCGCCGATGGCGTCGGCGTAGGCGAGGGCGATGTCGAGGGCGTGTCCCGTCGCGTCCTGATGCACCGCGATCAGTGACGGCACGCCACCACCCTCTAGGTAAGTGCGTCGCACGAGGTGGCCCGGACCCTTGGGGGCCACCATCGCCACGTCGACGTCGGGCGGCGGGGTGATGAGGTTAAAGCGAATGTTAAAGCCGTGGGCGAAGAGCAGACACTTGCCCGCACTCAGGTGTGGAGCAATCTCGGTGTCGTAGATCCTCTTTTGCTCGGTGTCGGGCAACAGGATCATGATTACGTCGGCTTCGCTGGCCGCGTCGGCAATGGACAGCACGCGAAGTCCCGCCTCTTCGGCCTTGTGGACCGACGAGGACTCCAGACGCAGGCCAACGCGCACGTCGTATCCACTGTCGTGAAGGTTCAGCGCGTGGGCGTGACCTTGCGATCCGTACCCCAACACGGCAATCTTCTTCGATTTGAGCAACTCGGGCTTGGCGTCTTTTTGGTAATACAACGTCGTCATGGGGAAGCTTTCTCTTTCGCTCAGGCGTTCGCCGTCTGTCCGAGTCTAGGGAGCGCCACGCGACCGGTTCGTTGGAGGGCAACACCCCCGAAGGCTTCGAGCGCCTTTTCTAAGGCGTCACACGCGCCCGGGGTGCCCGCCAGCATCACCGTGACCGATTCCGGACTGACGTCCACGATGGACGCGCCGTGTTCCGTCGTAACTTCGAGAACCTGCGCGCGACTCGCGTCGTCGATCGGCAGAGTCGCGAGCAGCAACTCACGTTCCACGGCGTCTTTGGGCGCGAGGTCCGTGATCTCGACGACATTGATGAGCTTGTCCAGTTGGCCCATGATCTGCTCCAGCGGGGCGCTCTGGGCGTCGACAACAATCGTCACGCGCGAGAAACGCGCGTGGCCCTCGGCCGGTGCCACGGCCAGGGAGTAGATGTTAAAGCCCCGCCGAGCGAACAGCCCGGCAATGCGCGCGAGCACACCGGCCTTGTTCTCCACCAACACCGACAAGATGTGGTGACGCACGGGGGTGGCGTCGACCTCGCCGAGAAAGGGCTCGGGGGTCACTGGTCATCACCCCGTAGCAGGGGGTGAACCATGATGTCGTCATTGCTCGCTCCGGCGGCCACCATCGGAAAGACCTTTTCTGAGACGTCGGTGCGAAAGTCGATCACCACGGGAACGTCGTTGATGGCGTTCGCCTGGGCGATCACCTCGTGCATCTCTTCGAGCGTGCGTGCGCGAAGACCCACGCAGCCCATTGCTTCGGCCCACTTCACGTAGTCGGGCAGCTCGGCACTCAGGTAGACCTCGGAGTAACGCTCCTCGTAGAACATTTCTTGCCACTGGCGCACCATGCCGAGGTAGGCGTTGTTCAAGATCGCGACCTTGATGGGAATACCTTCGCTGCGGGCCGTGACGAGTTCCTGGGCCGTCATCTGGAAACACCCGTCGCCGTCGATACACCACACCGTGCGATCAGGTCGACCCACCTTGGCCCCGATCGCGGCCGGCACACCAAATCCCATGGTCCCCGCCCCGCCGGAGTTGACCCAGGTCCCGGGCTCTTCGAACTGCCAGAACTGCGAGGCCCACATCTGATGCTGGCCCACCCCCGCGCTCACGATGGTGCCCGGCGCGGCCGCCTGGGCGATCGATGCGATCACGTGCTGGGGGCGCAGTGGGCCCGTGGCACTGGGCTCGTCGTACACCAGCGGGTACCTCTCGCGCCAGGTATTGATCTCCTTCCACCACACGTCCAGGTTCTGGGGCATCGCCCCAGCCCCGTCAAGCGCGCGCAACGCCACGGTCACGTTGGAAAGGAGCGTGACGTCGGCGCTGCGCACTTTGTTGAACTCAGCCCGGTCGACGTCGACGTGGATGATCTTGGCGTCGGTCGCAAAACTCGAGATCTTGCCCGTCACTCGGTCGTCGAAACGCGCACCCAGCGAGATCAACAGGTCGGCTTTCTGGATGGCGGTCACGGCGCTGTACATACCGTGCATCCCGGGCATGCCGAGGTGCTGGTCGTGAGAGTCGGGAAAGGCTCCGCGAGCCATCAACGTGGTCACCACTGGCATCTTGGTGCGCTCGGCGAAGACCAAGAGCTCCTTATTCGCCCTCGATTTGAGCGTGCCGCCGCCCACGTAGAGCACGGGTCGCTCGCTCGCCGCAATCAGTTCGACCGCGCGCGCGACTCCCGCCTCATCGATGGGCACCTCGGGTCGATACCCGGGTAGGTCGAGTTCCTCAATCGACTCGGGATACCACCACTCCATGGTCGTCTGGGCGACGTCCTTGGGCAAGTCCACGAGCACCGGTCCGGGCCGGCCGGTCGTGGCCAGATAGAACGCGGACGCCACCACGCGAGGTATCTCGTGGGCCGATTTGATCAAGAAGTTGTGCTTGGTGATGCCCATGGTGATACCCGTGATGTCGCACTCTTGGAAGGCGTCGGTGCCGATGGAGGCGGTTGCGACTTGACCGGTGATCACCACCAGCGGTGTGGAGTCCATGTGTGCGTTGCCGATCGGGGTGACGATGTTGGTCGCCCCCGGACCGCTGGTGACCATCGCAACCCCGGGCTTGCCGGTCGCCAGCGCGTAGCCCTCGGCCATGTGACCCGCCCCCTGTTCGTGACGAACGAGGATGTGGCGAATGGGCGAATCGAGAATGGGGTCATAGACGGGCAAGATGGCGCCGCCGGGCAGGCCAAAGATGGTATCGACCCCTTCACGCTCCAGGCTCTTGATCAGTGCTTGTGCTCCGGTGAGTTGCACGCCGCTCCTTTATCTCCGATAAGCAAAAAGGCCTCCCTTTTTGGGAGGCCTCCGGTATGTACGTGGGTACGCGTGACTACCGGCGCCAGGCGCCTACTACTACCAGAATCTCGACTCGGGTTGTCACGTTTTCATACTAGGCGGAGATTGGCGCGCGCAACAAACGCCCGGTACTCAGCCAGCCCGAGAAATGTTCGGACCAACGATCTACTATTCGCCGATGGCCCGACGCCGGTGGGGTACGTGGGCCGTGGTGGTCCTCATCGCGGCGTGTGGATTCGTGATGCCCCGCGCCCAGAAACCGGCGGACGCGGCTACCTTGGGCTACGCCTCGCTCAGCGGCGAGTGGACCTGCTGTCAAGCCGGTGGTGCGTACTCACAGATCTGGTTCATCACGCGAAACCTTGGCGGTACCGCGAACTACCCCGGGGGATCGGTGACCAAGTTCGCCAACATCGTGGCCGCCCAGGACGGCGACAAGGTCACAATTGAGACCAAGTACACAAACAGCTCGTACGTCGCGGTATTCGTGGGAACGCTTTCGTGCAACGGCATCACCATCACGGGTACCTGGACGAGCAACGCGAACCAAGCGGGCACGTTCACTGCGCACCGCACCAACTACGGGGGTCCGGCCTTCGTCTGCTCGCCCTACGGCCGAGGTGAAGCCGTACCCCTCGCCTCAACGATCTCGACGCCGGGCGAGATCTTCCACTCGCCGACCCACGACCTCATCAACGGGGGGATCACGATCGGCGCACTGCTGTTCATTACCTTTCCGTCGTCAATTTTCAACAGCACGTTCTCATCCCACTACGCCGAGATTCTCGAGATCATCGCCGGCTTCAAGCGTCGACTTCGTCGGCGACTCGGCCTGAAGGTCACAACAGGCGGCCCCCCAGCGCCCAGCGACATAGCCTCGAGCGCGCCCGGACGCGCGAACTTTGCCTGGTTCGCCGCCGTCCTGATCGTCGGCGCAATTCTGGGCGGCTTGCTCAATCCCAAGTTCGGCGCGAACG
>DATJUR010000079.1:0-5080 GCA_035502215.1 Acidimicrobiales bacterium
GCCGGTCTGGACCTGCTCTCCGACGGGCGGTTTTCCCTCGGGTTGGGTGCGTCGGGTCCCCAGGTGATTGAAGGCTTTCACGGCGTTCCCTACACCAACCAGTTGGGCCGAACCCGTGAAATCATTGAGATCTGTCGCGACGTCTGGGCGCGCGAGTCTCCTGTGGTCCACCAGGGCAAGAACTACACGTTGCCCCTGCCACCCGAAAAGGGTACGGGACTCGGCAAACCGCTCAAGATCATCGCCCACCCTCTGCGCGCTCAGATTCCCATCTGGGTGGCGTCGCTCGGCGAAAAGAATGTGGCGCTGACCGCCGAGGTGGCCGACGGCTGGCTGCCAATCTTTTTTATTCCCGAGCGCGCCCACGACGTGTGGGGTTCGGCCTTGGCCCAGGGCCAGGCGAAGCGCCAGGGCGAACTGGGCGACCTGATGATCAGCGCCGGGGGACTGCTCGCCATTGGCGAGGGCGAGGACGTCATCGCCCAGCGCCAACGGATGCGACCGATGGTTGCGCTGTACGTGGGTGGCATGGGCGCCAAGGGTAAGAACTTCTATAACGAACTTGCGGTCCGCTACGGCTTTGAAAAAGAGGCCGAGGTCATCCAAGACCTCTACCTCGAGGGCAAGAAGAAGGAGGCCGAAGCGGCCGTGCCCGAGGAGTTCCTCGAACTCACGACGCTCTGCGGTCCAAAAAGCTACGTGAAAGAACGCGTGGGGGCCTTCCGCGCGGCGGGCGTGACGCACCTTCAAGTCCAACCAATCCCCACTCCGGGCCAGACGACGACCACGCTGATTGAGGCCGTGAAGGAAATGGCCTAGGCGGTCCGAGTCGCGTCGCGGCCGCCCGAAGCGAGCCACGCGTCGTACATCACAGCGTACGCTCCGCGCTTGGCGAGGAGTTCATCGGGTGTCCCCATCTCGACTATGCCGCCGTCATCGATGACGACAATTCGATCGGCTCGCTGGGCAGTGGTGAGGCGGTGCGCGATGAGGATTGCCGAGCGTCCCTCGAGAATACGATCGAGCGCGCGTTCAATTACCGTCTCACTCTGCAGGTCCAACGAGGACGTCGCCTCGTCGAGGATGAGGACCCGCGGACGAGCGAGGAACGCTCGAGCGAGTGCGAGTTGCTGGCGCTCGCCGGCCGAGAGCGTCTGGCCGCGCTCGTGAACGGCGGTGTCGATACCTTCGGGCAGGCGATCGACCAGTTCGCGCAAGCCAACGATGTCGATGGCGGTATTGATCTCTTCTTCGCTGGCGTCCGGGCGCCCGAAGGCCAGGTTCGTGCGAATCGATCCGGCGAAGAGGAACGGCTCTTGGGGAACAACGCCCAGCTGGGAGCGCAGCGATCGCAACGTCACGGTCTTCACATCGACGCCATCGACCAGGACGCGCCCCGCCGTGGGGTCGTAGAAGCGATTGGCCAGTTTCGCCATGGTTGATTTGCCCGCTCCGGTGGGCCCGACGAAGGCCACCGACTCGCCCGGAGCAATCTCGATGTTGACGTCGTGCAAAACGGGGTCGCCCGGCAGATACTCAAAGTCCACGTGCTCGAACGTGATGCGACCCTCGATGGTGGGCAGGACCGTGGCGTCGGGAAGCTCGTTGACACTGGGCGTGATTTCGATCAGTTCGCGTAAACGGATGACTGACGAGCGCCCCTGCTGGAGAGTCGTGTACTGCTGGACCAGTAACTGGATGGGCGCGAAGAAGCGGTTGAGATACAAGAAGAAGAGGATGAGCTCGGCGACGTTGAGCTGGTGCTCGAGGATCATGTGACCACCGATTCCCAGCAACATGGCTTGGCCGAGGATACCGATCATGAGCGTGGTGGGTCCGTAGATGGCGTTCACGCGTCCGGTGTAGGCGTTGGCGTCGCGATAGGCACCGACCACGTGGCGGTGATTGCGGATGTTGCGACGCTGACGATTGTTGGCCGTGACGACCCGGATTCCGTAGAGGGACTCAGAGAGGTCCGCCAGGACCAGCGCGATGCGGTCCCGCGCCAGCAGGTAGCCCTTTTCTGAGGCGTGGTGGTACCAGATCGAAAAGGTCACCAGCAGGGGCACGATCATGAGAACGGTCCAGGCCGCCAACTCGACATTGGTGAGAAACAGCACGACCGTGATCACGATCATGGTGAGTCCCTGGAGGGCGAACTGGCTGATGCCGTCTTGGATCAGCTGTTGAAGGTTCTCGATGTCGCTGGTCATCCGGCTCATCAGGACGCCAGCCTTTTCCTCGGTAAAGAAGTCCAGACTGAGTCGTTGAAACTGGGTGAATACGCGTATGCGCAGGTCGTGCATGATGCGCGAGGAAAGCTTCCCGGTCACGTCCACCTGTTCGCGTTGGAAGTACACGCTCACCAGGGCCAAAAGAAGATAAAGAAGTGCGCAGACTGCAATGACGCCGAAACTCTTGTGGTTCTCCATGCCGTGTCGGATGGCGTACTCGGTGAGCAGGGGTCCGGCTTGCAAGGTCAGGCTGATCACGATGACGAGCAGAGAGCCGCTGATCACCCACTTGGGGTAGGCGAAGAGCATCTTGGGCAGCGTGAGTCGTTCACGTTCCTTGGCACTGGGTAGCTGGGTGAAGTGCACGTTGGACTTGGGGTGTTCGGGCTCGCTCGCGAGAAGTTTCGTCGCGCCCTCCATGAGCTCTTCGGGAATCCCGCCAAAGGGCAGGCCCGCTCGACCGGCCGAGGCGTGAGCACCGGGGCCCATCATCCCGCCGCCCGCGCCGAATCCGCCGCCGCCCCAACCCACTAGAGGTCCTCGGCTGTCGTGGTCTGGGCGAGGATCTCGGAGTAGAGGGGCTCAGTGCGTAGGAGTTCTTCGTGCGTACCCGAGGCGAGCACCCTGCCCTCGTCGAGCACGATGACCCGACGAGCGAGTGCGATCGTCGAGATGCGGTGAGCGATGATGATGGTGGTGCGGCTGCTCATCAGATCGCGCAACGCGGCGTAGATGCCGGCTTCGACGTGCACGTCGATGGCACTCGTCGCGTCGTCCAGGATAAGTATCGGCGGGTTGAGCAGGAGCGTGCGGGCGATGGCGATGCGCTGGCGCTGACCGCCCGAGAGCGTGTAGCCGCGCTCACCCACCACGGTGTCGTAGCCCTCGGGCAGATGCTCGATGAACTCATGCGCGTTGGCCGCACGGGCGGCGGCTTCGATCGCCTCGAGTGGTGCGTCGGGCCATCCGTAGGCAATGTTGTCGCGGATCGAAATCGAAAACAGGAAGGGCTCGTCTAAGACCACCCCGACGTTCTCGCGCAGACTGAAGAGCGTCACGTCGCGGATGTCGTGTCCGTCGATGGCGATTGCCCCACCGCACACGTCATAGAAGCGGTCCAGCAGGCGCGCCACCGTTGACTTGCCCGAACCGGTGCGCCCCACCAGGGCGACGGTGTCGCCGGCGGCGATGTGCAGATCGAAGTCGTTGAGGATCTCGGCTCCATTGTCGTAGGAGAAGTCCACGTGGTTGAAATCGATCTGGCCCTTCACGTCGATCAGGTCGTAGGCGCCCGGGCGTTCGGTGATCTCAGGGTTCTCATCGAGTATCTCGAAGATGCGCGCGGCGCTGGCCTTGGCACGCTGACCCATCATGACCAACTGGCCGAGCATCATGAAGGGGGCTTGCATCATCAACAGGTAGAGGCTGAACGCGAGGATCTGGGGGTAGATGAGGTCTCCGTGCAGGACCATCCAGCCCCCCACCAGCAGGACCAGGGCCAGTCCCAACTGGGGCAGGTTCTGGACCCACGGCGACCAGATCGCGCGAAGGTTAGCGTCTTTGATGTAGGCCCACGCCACTCCCTCGGCGGCGTCAGCCAGCCGGTCGATCTCGGCCTCTTCTTGGGCGAAGGACTTCACCACTCGTACGCCGTTCACGTTTTCATCCACGACGGTGGCGACTTCGGCGAGGCGGGCTTGGGTGACCCAGGAGATGGGGAACATGACACGGCGCATCTTGATGCCCACGACGTAGAGGATGGGCATCACGATCATCGCGATGAGGGCCAGAACCCAGTTGATGGAGAGCATGAAGCAAAAGGCCACGAGGCCGATGCAGCACTGGACGATGATGAGGGGCGCGAAGATCGAGTACATCTGCACGCTGCGGATATCACTGTTGGCGCGACTGATCAGCTGACCCGATTGGACTCGGTCGTAGAAACTGAACGACAGCCAGGTGAGGTGCTGGTAGATCAGTGAGCGCAGGTCAGCCTCGACGTTGTAGGCGGTGTTGTAGAGGAACTGACGCGAAATGATGCCCGCGACCCCGGCGAGTACGCCCACGATGACGACGGAGATCACGTCGGTGTGAAGAGAAGAAATGTGCTTAACGAACGTGTGGTCGATATCGTCACTGAGCATGTTGGGTACCAGGACCTGAAAGACCAGACTCACAAACGAGAGCACGATGGCGGTGATGAAGGTGGCGCGGTGAGACTTGATGACGGGAAGAACGCGCCGCCACCAGGAGAGATTCTGATCGCGCGAAATCTCGAAGCGCGGCCCGGGATACTTCGAGTGGACCCCGCCCAGGGGATTGGCCGGGCCGCCTAAGGAGTCTTTGTCATCTTCTCCGACTCGCGCGAAACGATCGGAAAGAGAAAATGACACTCAGCAATTCTACCAAGGGCGTGCGAAGATCTAATCGGTGCCTGAGAAAGGCAAATTGATGGCGGCGGTACGATGCGCCAATGCCGTTCACGCCCGACGAGTTCTTCGAGCACGCGACTTCCTCCGACGCCGCGTCGGGCATAGACCCCGCCTCAATCTTCGCTGCCTGGGAGTCGTTTCCCTTCGACGCCGAGGTGCTCACGGTTGTGCCACTACGCCGTCCCTTGGTACCTGAAGCGCCTCGTAGTGGCGACGACCCCCTCAATTGTCGCGGATGCACATCGGAAGACGGCTTAATCGTGTGGGAGAACGAAAACTGGCGTCTCAAGACCCTCTCGGAACCTTCCGGCGCCCCACTCGTCATGATTCTCGAACCCAAGCAACACAGCGATTACGGAGAGTTGTCCGACGAGTTGGCGGCAGAGTTCGGACGGATTCTGGTCCACACCGTGC
>DATJUR010000080.1:0-3382 GCA_035502215.1 Acidimicrobiales bacterium
GTGCGAGGAAGGCGTCATCAAGGGTTGGTCGACGCAACGCGATCTCGTCAATCTCGACGTTGATGTCCTTGAGGGCCGCCGCCACGCGGGCCAGGTCGTCGACGTCCTCGGGCGCGGGAATCGAGATCATGCGCTGTTCGACGGACGGGGTGACATCGAAGCGCGAAGACAGTGCCGCCACGAGCGTCTCCATGCCGAGCTGATCGGCGGCAATGACGTCGACGCGCTGATCCCCGATGCGCGCCTTGAGTTCATTCGCCGTGCCCGCAGCGGTGGTGCGACCGTGGTCCAATAGAACGATGTAGTCGGCCAGTGCGTCGGCCTCTTCGAGGTATTGGGTGGTGAGGAACAACGTGACCCCGCCGCTCACCAGCTCGCGAATGGTGTTCCACACCACCTGGCGGCTGCGCGGGTCGAGACCCGTGGTGGGCTCATCGAGGATGAGAACCTTGGGTTGTACCACGAGGCTGGCGGCTAAGTCCACACGGCGTCGCTGTCCCCCCGAGACGGACTTGACCAATTTGTCGCGGAACTCTCCGATGTCGAAGCGCTCAATGAGGTTGTCCGTCACTCGCGTCGCCGCCGCGCGGCCGTACCCGCGCAGGCGGGCCATGAGCAGCAAGTTCTCGCGGGCGGTCAGATTGTCCTCGAGCGCGGCGAACTGTCCGGTGAGAGAGAGCAGGGTACGCACGGTGTCGGCTTCGGTGACGACGTCGTGACCCAACACCTGGGCCGTGCCCTGGGTCGGCTTGATGAGGGTGGCGAGCATGCGCACGATCGTCGTCTTGCCCGCGCCGTTGGGGCCGAGCAGCGACACGACGGTGCCGCTGAAGACCTCGAGGTCGAAACTGTTGACGGCGGTGAAGTCACCGAACTGCTTGGTGAGTCCGCTCGTGACCACCACTACTTCGTTGGAGTTTGTTGACCGAGATGACATGGATCTCCCTTCGTGCAGAAACACTACAGTAACTGAAAAGATTTAGCAACTAGAAATTTGGACTTTTTTCCGGTACACTGGGTGACGCGATGGACTCAAAAGACAGCATCCTTTCAACTGCCCGTGACACTCAGGCGGTCGTCCCCGGTCTGCGGGGCGACACCAGCGCTCTTCATCAGGGACTTCGAGAGCGCAAGAAGGCCATCATGCGCGAGTTGATCTCGAATACCGCGACCCTGATGTTCCTCGAGCGAGGCTTCGACGAAGTCAAGGTCAGCGAAATTGCGGCGGCCTGCGAGGTGTCGGAGAAGACGATCTACAACTACTTCCCCACCAAGGAATCCCTGGTCTTAGACCGCGAGGAGGAGTCCGCGCTCGAACTGCGCAAGGCGCTGGGACCCGACGGTGAGTCCGCCTCGCCGGTCGAAGCGATGATCGGAGTCTTGCGGCGCGAGCTCGAGAACTTCGTCACCTACCTGAGCACCACGGACATGACGTCATTCCCCCAGATCGCCGACTTCAACGACCTCATCGACAGCACCCCGTCGCTCAAAGCCGCCCGGGCGGACATGATCGAACGTCTCGCCCAGATCGCCGCGGAGTCGATGGCCGAGCGCGCCGGGGTCGACCCGAGCGATCCTGAGCCCCAGATCGCCGCCGATGCACTCACCAGCCTGTGGCGAATCTTCTACCGGGCCATTGTGAAGTACTCGTTGGAGGACCTGTCGATGGATGCACTGCGCGAGAGGGTCATGGGCGACGTCACGCGCGCCGCTCGTCTGCTCGACACCGGACTGTGGTCATTCGGCACTGTCGTTCAAGGCACGAGCGGTAGAGAAGAGTTCGACGCCGCCGCGCACGCCTCGATCGAAGCGCGCCAGGAAGTGCTCGCTGCGCTCAAGCAGGCGCGCGCCGCGTGGCTCGCCATCAAAACGGAGATGGAAAAGCACGCCATCGACAGTCACGATCGCCAACGCAGCGTTCGAGAGATGCACGACACCCAACGTGCGCTACACGACGCCCACCGCGAGGCCTTTGAGATTCGCCGTGAAGCGCGTCAGCGAGCTCAGGAGATACGTGAAGAGGCAAGAAAGCATCGCGACGAGGCGCACAAACGCGGCCAGGAGCGCCGCGACGACGCGCGCAAGCGACGAGAAGAAGCTCGCAAATTTGGCGACATCTTGAAAGACGAGATCAAAAAGGAACTCAAGGAAGAGGCTCGCCAGCGCGGCCAGGAGCTCAAGGACGCCATCAAGCGCAGCCGGGGGACGAATCGCCCCTAGCCCTACCGCAGTGCGATGAGGTGGATGTCTTGAATGCCGTCGGTGCGGCGGAGTTCTTCGACGACCTCGCTCGGGGTGGGCGCCTCGGTCGACAGCACCATGAGAGCCGTCTTGGTCTCGGGGTCAGGTCCCACCGCCATAGAGGAGATCGAGATGTCGGCCCGACCCAGAGCGCTACCCACGAGGCCGATCATGCCGGGACGGTCGTCGTTGTGCACGACGAGCATGGACGTGGCCGGGGCGATCTCGACCGCGTGGTCATCCACGCTCACCACCCGAGTTTCCAGTCGCGTTCCGATCGTCGTCAGCGTGCCCGCAACACTGTGCGCGCCGGAGCTGACGGTGATGAGGCTCACGTACTCGGAGGACACGACCGAGGACACTTCGCGGTAGGTCACGTTGTTAGCCTCGGCCAGTTGGGGCGCGTTGACGAAGGACACGCCCTCTAGTCCAGTCGAACTGAGCAGGCCCTTGAGCGCGCACAGCGTCAGAATTTTGGTGCCCGCACCAGCGAGTTCGCCCTGGTAGGTGACCGTTAAGTTCGCGGACTCGCCGTCCAGGAGACCCCCGATGAAGCGTCCCAAAATCTCAGCGAGCCCCATGAAGGGGCTAACTGAGTTTGAGACCTCGCCCGCCGAGACGTTGACGGCGTAGGGAACGAAGTCACCCGCGAGAGCCAACTCGACTTGCTCGGCGATGGTAACTCCCGCCTTGTCCTGAGCTTCGAAGGTCGAGGCACCCAGGTGGGGCACCACCACGACCGAGGGTAACTCGAAGAGCGGTGACTCGGTGGTCGGCTCCTTTTCGAAGACGTCCAGTGCGGCACCTTGTACCTTGCCTTCGCGGATCGCGTCGGCGAGATCCGCCTCGTTGACGATGCCGCCGCGAGCGACGTTGATGATGCGCACGCTCGGCTTCACCTTGGTAAAGGACTCCTTGTTCAAAAGGCCCGTTGTCTCTTTGTTCTTGGGCAAGTGGATCGTGATGAAGTCGCTCTGAGCGAGCAACGTGTCGAGGTCGACTAACTCCACGCCCATGTGACGGGCGCGCTCGTCGCTGATAAAGGGGTCGTAAGCAATAAGGCGCATGCCAAAAGCGTTCGCGCGCTGGGCGACCAGCGCGCCAATTTTGCCCAGACCCACCACGCCCAGGGTCTTGCCGT
>DATJUR010000081.1:0-8160 GCA_035502215.1 Acidimicrobiales bacterium
GTAGACACCCCTTGATCGCAACCAGTCAAGGGGTAGTGCTGGTGTTCTTCCATGCGACGGATTCGTCATAGAGAATGCCGTCTTCGAGGCAGGTGTGAAGGATCCCGACCCATCGATTGGCCAGCTGGCGGATGGCCTTGCGATGCGTTTTGTCGTGACTTCGCAGGTGACGGTAGTAGTCGTTGGCGCCGGGCGAGGCTTTCAAGGTGCAAAAGGCCCATTGGTCGAGTGCGTCAGCGAGACGCTTATTGCGCGCGTGACGGGCGAGGACGACCATGGATTTGCCCGAGGCGCGAGTGATCGGAGAGGTGCCCGCGTAGTTTTTGCGCGATCTAGCATCGCGATAGCGATGCGGGTCATCCCCGAATTCGCCGAGCACCCGAGCTCCGAGCACCGTTCCCATTCCTGGAAGAGAGTGAACGATCTTGGCGCTCGGGTGCTGTTCAAAAGTCTCCGACAGAGCCACCTGGAGATCGCTGATCGTGCGGTTCAGCTGCGCGATCACTGCGACCGTCGCCTTGGTCACGCGTCCGTAGGCATCTTCTAACACCACGGGCTGGGCGAGTTGGGGCCGACGCAGGACCTCTTGGATGGTCGTCGCTCGTTCGTCAAGGTTGCGTTGACGACCGCCGCGGCGAAGAGCGCTGGCGATCTTGGCCCGCGAGAGTTCGCGTCCCATCGCTGGCGTCGGCGCGGCCGCGAGCACGCTCAGCGCATCGGCGTGGGCGAGATTGTTGCCGAAGGCCTCGAGCGCGCCCGGGTAGTAGTCAAGTAGCGCCGAACGCAAACTGCTCGTCTGGCGTTGACGGGTCCAGATGGCACTCTGGTGCGCTCGCGCCAGTATCTTCACCCCCTCGGCGAGCACGCTGTCGCCGGCCACCGGGCGGTGGTTATCGCGATCGGTGCGAACCAGGTCCGCCAGCACCTTGGCGTCGCCGGGGTCTGACTTGGCGCCGGAGACGTGATGACGCTCTCGGTAGCGGGCGGCCGCTTTGGGGTTGATGGCGTAGACCCGGTAGTCCGCGGCCACGAGGGCAGTGACAATCAGCCCGCGATCCTTCTCAATGCCCACCAGTACGTCACCGGGCTCGTCCTCTTCGCCGATGCACTCACCGATCAACGCGTGCAGTTGGGCAATCCCTTCCAGCGAGTCCAGTATTCGTCGGCGTGCCAACAGCGCGCCCTGTTCGTCGAGGACACACACCTCGTGATGCGCCTCGGCCCAGTCAATGCCAACAAAAATCATCTTTTTCCTCCCATCGTTGATCAAGAGCCTTGAGGCGACGATGGCGATCTAATGGAACAGTGCTCAGCGGCACGACACCCCTCCAGCCCTTACGTCGACCTCACCCCTGGCTGGAGCACGCTCTACCATTAGAACTCCAAGGTCCGGATTGGAACAGTGCTCGCCAGCCAGCGGCTCGGGAACAGATTCGCCCAGTTCGGGAAAACTGTCCAGTGCCATTAGATTGGTAGAAAAGCGCCGGCCTTTTTTGGCGCTCTTACGCGGAGGACTTCATGGCGGAAGTGGAGATCGGCATTTTCAAATCGGCTCGTCAGGCCTACGGTTTTGACGACATCGCCATCGTGCCGTCTCGGCGCACGCGTGACCCCGAGGACGTCGATATCTCCTGGCAGATTGACGCCTACAAGTTCGAGATTCCGGTGTTGGGCTCGGCCATGGACGGGGCAATCTCGCCTCTCACCGCAATCGAGTTGGGCCGCCTCGGGGGACTCGGAGTGCTCAATCTCGAAGGTCTGTGGACCCGCTACGAGGACCCTACGCCGCTCTTCGAAGAGATCACCGAGCTCGACGACGACAAGGCCACCGCTCGCATGCAACAGATGTACCTCGAGCCGGTCAAGTTAGAACTCGTGGCTGAGCGCATTAAGCAGATGAAAGACGCCGGAATTATCACCTCGGCGTCGGTGACGCCCCAGCGCACGTCGTGGATGGCCAAGACCATCATCGACTCGGGCTTGGACATCCTTGTGATCCAGGGCACCGTGGTATCGGCCGAACACGTCTCCAAGACGTCCGAGCCGCTCAATCTCAAAAAGTTCATCCGGGACTTCGAAGTGCCGGTGATCGTGGGCGGGTGCGCGAGCTACCAGGCTGCCTTGCACCTGATGCGTACCGGGGCCGCAGGGGTGCTCGTCGGCGTGGGTCCGGGCAACGCGTGTACCTCGCGCGGGGTGCTCGGCATTGGTGTTCCCCAGGCGACGGCGATCGCTGACGTCGCGGGCGCACGCATGCGTCACCTCGATGAGACCGGCGTCTACGTACACGTCATCGCCGATGGCGGCATGAGCAAGGGCGGCGACATTGCCAAGGCCATTACTTGTGGCGCGGACGCGGTCATGATCGGCTCGCCACTGACCAGTGCCGTCGAGGCTCCGGCGCACGGGTTTCACTGGGGTATGGCCACCTTCCACCCCACTTTGCCGCGCGGCACGCGGGTTCGCACCCAGGTGCGCGGCACGCTCAAGGAGATTCTTCTTGGACCCGCTCACGAGAATGACGGTCGACTTAATTTGATGGGCGCGTTGCGTACCTCGATGGCGACGTGCGGTTACGAGACGCTCAAGGAGTTCCAGAAGGCCGAGATCATGCTGGCGCCCTCGTTGCAGACCGAAGGCAAGGCCATGCAGCGCTCCCAGGGCGTGGGCATGGGACATTGAACGAGACCGTTCTCGTCGTCGACTTCGGCGCGCAGTACGCGCAACTGATTGCCCGGCGCGTGCGTGAAGCGCACGTCTACTCAGAGATCGTTCCCTGCACCATCACGGCCGACGAGGTACGCCACAGGGCCCCGGCGGCGATCATCCTCTCGGGGGGACCGAAGTCGGTGTACGCGGTGCCTGCCCCCTCACTTGATCCCGCGATCTACGACCTGGGTGTGCCGATTTTGGGTATCTGTTACGGCGCCCAGCTCATGGCCCAGCAACTCGGTGGCGAGGTCGCCAACACCGGGGTCGGCGAGTACGGTCGCACCACGCTCACCCGCGAAGGCCCCAGTGTGTTGATGAGCGAGTGGCCGCTTCAGACGACCGCCTGGATGAGTCACGGTGACGCGATCGCCAGCGCGCCCCCGGGATTTGCGGTCACCGCGTCCTCGCCAGAAGCTCCCGTGGCCGTGATGGAGGACGTTGAGCGGGGTCTTTTCGCCTCGCAGTTTCACCCCGAAGTCGCCCACACCGAACGCGGACAAGAGTTGCTCTCGGGTTTTCTGCATCACATTGCGGGTATCCCGCCCACCTGGACCAACACGTCGATCATCGAAGACCAAGTGGCGGCCATTCAAGAGCAAGTGGGTTCCGAGAGAGTTCTCTGCGCGCTCTCGGGTGGCGTGGACTCGGCCGTTGCGGCGGCGCTGGTCACCAAGGCCGTGGGGAGCCAGTTGACGTGCGTCTTCGTCGACACGGGTCTCATGCGCAAGAACGAAGCGGACCAGATCGAAGAGACGTTTGTTCGACAGTTCGGTGTCGAACTGATCCACGTGAAGGCTCAAGATCGGTTCTTCGACGCGCTCGCAGGCGTCACCGACCCCGAGGCCAAACGCAAGATCATCGGCGAACTTTTCATTCGCGAGTTCGAAACGGTGGCGCGTGACTTAGCCCTAGGTGGCGAGGGTCCCAAGTTCCTCGTCCAGGGCACGCTGTACCCCGACGTGATTGAGTCCGGATCGGGACACGCGGCCAACATCAAGAGTCACCACAACGTCGGGGGCCTACCCGACGACCTGTCCTTTACCCTCGTCGAGCCGCTTCGTGCACTCTTCAAAGACGAGGTGCGCCGCATCGGAGAAGAACTGGGTCTGCCCGCCGAGATCGTCTGGCGCCAGCCCTTTCCTGGTCCGGGGCTCGGCGTACGCATCGTGGGCGAAGTGACGCGCGAGCGCGCCGAGATCCTGCGCAACGCTGACCACGTCGTGGTCGACGAGATCAAAAAGGCGGGGCTGTACCGCGAACTCTGGCAGAGCTTCGCCGTGTTACCGGCGGTGCGTACCGTGGGGGTCATGGGCGATGGGCGAACCTACGCATACCCGATCATCATTCGGGCAGTGACCAGCGATGATGCGATGACCGCCGACTGGGCCAGGCTGCCCTACGAGGTAATCGAGAACATCGCGAATCGCTTGATCCGCGAGGTGGAGGGCGTGAATCGCGTGGCCCTGGACGTGACGAGCAAGCCGCCGGGCACCATTGAGTGGGAGTGAGTCGGCGCTCGTTTTCCGATGAGTCGCTCTGGGGCACCGGCTTCAGTGATTCGCCCTCGCCGCGTGACCCCGCCGCACTCCTGGAGGGGCTGACCGCTCCCCAGATCGCGGCGGTCACCCAGCGCGGTGGCCCGTTGCTGGTGGTGGCCGGGGCGGGTTCGGGCAAGACCCGGGTGCTGACGAGGCGCATTGCTCACCTGCTGGCCACGGGCGACGCGCGACCCTACGAGATTATGGCGATCACCTTTACCAACAAGGCGGCCGACGAAATGCGTCGGCGCGTCGTCGAACTGGTTGGGTCGGACGCGGATCGGATGTGGGTATCGACCTTTCACTCGGCCTGCCTGCGCATCTTGCGCGCCCACGCAGACGTCCTGGGCTATCAGCGCGGCTTTACCATCTATGACGCGGGTGACGCGGAGACGGCCGTCGAACGCATCATGAAGGACCTCAATCTCGACACCAAGCGTCTGCCTCCGCGGAGTGTATCGGCCGCGATCTCGGCGGCCAAGAACGAGATGATGTCACCCGCGCGATACGCCGAGACCTACGGTGACGATCCCCAGCGTCGTCGCATCGCCAAGATTTACCAGATCTACTCCGAGCGTCTGCACACCGCCAACGCCATGGACTTCGACGACCTCTTGGTGAACGCCGTCGCCGTGATGCGCGCCGACGAGCGCGTGCTGGCCTCGTACCAGGATCGCTTTCGCTACCTGCTCGTCGACGAGTTTCAAGACACCAACGGGGTACAGAACGAGTTGGTGATGATGCTCGCGGCCGAACACCGCAATCTGTGCGTGGTGGGTGACTCCGACCAGTCGATCTATCGATTCCGAGCCGCCGACGTGCGCAACATCCTTCAGTTCGAGGCTCGATTTCCCGACGCGCAGGTGATCGTGCTCGAACAGAACTTTCGCTCGACGCAACGAATACTCGACGCGGCCAACGCGGTGATCGCCAAGAACTCGTCGCGCATCGCCAAGAACCTCTTCACCGAGGGAGAACAAGGTGAAAAGTTACGGCTCTATCGAGCGGGTGACGAGTACGACGAGGGACGTTGGGTCGCGAGCGAGTTGCGTCGGCTGCGCAGCGAGTACGGGCTGAACTGGAACGAGATGGCGGTCTTCTATCGAACGAACGCCCAGAGTCGCGTGTTGGAAGAGGAGATGCTTCGCGCCAACGTGCCCTACCGCGTGATCTCAGGCATGCGTTTCTACGATCGTAAGGAAATTAAGAACGCTATGGCCTACGCACGGCTCATCGTGAACGGACGTGACGAGGCGTCGGCCAGGCGGGTGATCAACGAACCCAAACGAGGAGTGGGGGAGGGTGCCCAAGCCAAACTCGGTTCGTACGCCGCCGAGCACGGCCTGTCCTTCGCCGAGGCCGCCCATCACGCGAAGGCCGCCGGGCTAAGTGGGCGCGCGCTCGCGGGCGCCGACAAGTTCGCTTTTATTCTCGAGCAGTTGCGCGCGCTCTCGAACGACCTCAGCCCGCGTGAGATGATCGACGCCATTGTGCGCGAGTCGGGGATCGGAGACGCGCTGCGCGCCGAGAACACCGACGAGGCGTATTCGCGCCTAGAGAACCTGGGCGAACTGGCGTCCGCGGCCGCCCAGTACGACTCGTTGCTCGAGTTCGTCGAGCGGGTGTCACTCGTGTCGGATGCCGACCAGCTCGATAGCGACGAAGGGGCGATCTCAATGATGACCCTGCACGTCGCCAAGGGCCTGGAGTATCCGGCGGTCATCGTCACCGGCCTCGAAGAGACCGTCTTTCCCCATCGACGCGCGTTGGTCGACGACGACGAACTTGAAGAGGAGCGCCGACTGTTTTACGTGGGCGTGACTCGCGCGATGCGACACCTGAGCCTCTCACACGCGTGGACTCGCGCGATGTGGGGTCATCGCGTCGAGTCCATCGCGAGTCGGTTTCTCCAGGAAGTTCCCAGTGAACTCATCACGGACATTTCGGCTTCTCTACCTACTCGACGCTCGAACATCTCCTACGACGACGAGGGCTTCGTCGGTCGCGCCACCGACTTCACCCAGGGCCACGCCTTTGGTACCGGGGCCGCTCCACCCGTGCGTTCGACCGGCGCCGAGAAACTGGGACTCGCAGTCGGCGAGCGCGTGATCCATGACCGCTACGGACCAGGTGTCGTCACGCGACTCGAAGGAGAAGGAGCCCGCTCCCGCGCGACGGTCGATTTCGATGAGCACGGCACCAAGCACCTGGTGCTCGCGATGACCCCGTTGCACCGGCCCGAGTAAAGCCTCTCTGCCTAGCGATTGGCGAGTCGTCGCCAGAGTGCGGGCGGCATGATTCTCACGAGGATGAACACGTAGCGCAAGATGGGTGGGCTCCAGATCACCACTCGGCTCGTGCCCAGCCCCCGCAGCGCGTTGTCGGCGACTTCATTGGGGCCGGTCGTAAAGGGCGTGGGCGCGAGACCGAGCGACATCCGGGTTCGCACCGCGGCGGGACGAAGGAGTTGGAGTCGAACCCCGGTGCCCTCGAGGGACTCGGCGAGCCCCACGCAGAGCCGATCGAGGCCTGCCTTGGCGCCCGAGTACAGATAGCTCACACGCCGTACACGCACGGCGGCGGCCGACGACAGAACCAGGATTCGCCCGTGACCTTGGGCCACGAGACGTCGGCGCACTTCGGCCAGGGCGGCAACCGGCCACGTCTCATTCACCGTAATCATCCGCGCTGAAGCGGCCGCGTCGTTCTCATCGTCGCGCTGGTGACCGACCGTGCCCAGCGCCACCACCACAAGATCCACCGGTCCACCGGACTTTCCGAAGGCCTCGGTGACGACGTTCGCGGCGAGATCCGGTTCCTCCGCGTCGAAGATGACCGTATCGGTCGAGGCCGCGCCGTACTCGTGAGCCTCTTGGACGGCCTGGTCGAGGAGCAGCGGGTTTCGCCCCGCCAGCACCACGGTGTGGGTGCCGGCCATACACAGTTTCTTCGTGATTGCTCGCGCGATGTCCGAACTGCCGGCCAGTACGACCACGCTGGGGAAAGCGACGCGTGAATGCACCACCCTTTCCTAACAGGTGGACCCAAAGGCCAGCCCCGCTGTGGCATCTATGCTGAATCCGATGAAGCGACTGGCGCGCAGAGTTTCGCCCCGCGATACGACTCGTTCGAGACTGGTTCCTGGCTAGTTGCCGGTTCCCGGCGCGCCGACTCTCGAACCTGACCCCCCTGAAAACACTGAAGGAAGACGTGAATGGACCTCTTTGAGTACCAAGGAAAGCAGTACTTCGCGCGCTACGGCATTGCGGTGTCGCCCGGCGGGGTAGCCGACACGGTCGACGAGGCGGTCGCGATCGCCGATCGTGTGGGGTTCCCCGTGGTCGTCAAGGCCCAGGTCAAAGTCGGGGGTCGCGGCAAGGCCGGCGGGGTCAAACTCGCCCAGAACATTGACGAAGTGCGACTCCACGCGGGCAACATTTTGGGACTGGATATCAAGGGCCACGTGGTGCACCGGCTCTGGGTGGAACACGCCAGCGATATCGAGAAGGAGTACTACGCCTCCTTCACGCTGGATCGACCCAACAAGACACACCTGGGGATGCTGAGCGCCCAAGGGGGCGTCGAGATCGAAGTCGTCGCCGAGGAGAACCCCGAGGCGATTGCCATGATCTCCATCGATCCAGTTCGCGGTCTTGACCTAGAGACCGCTCGCCGCTGGGTTGCCGAGGCGCAACTCGACGACGCCGCGCGCGAGCAGACCGCCGAGCTCTTGGTCAAGCTCTACGACTGCTACACCCAGGGGGACTGCGACCTCGCCGAGATCAACCCACTCATCCTCACTCCTGAAGGCAGGGTCCACGCCCTCGACGCCAAAGTGACCCTCGACGAAAATGCGTCCTATCGGCATCCCGAATGGGAAGAGTTTCGCGCGACCGAGTTTGAAGACCCC
>DATJUR010000082.1:0-6922 GCA_035502215.1 Acidimicrobiales bacterium
GGCCTGGTGGCCCTGGTTCTCTACTTCTACTTTCGTAATCACGTCTTTCTGCACCCCGACAACCTGACCAACCTGTTCATCCAGTCGACGGTGTTCATCCTGCTCGGCATGGCCGAGATCTGGTTGCTGCTGCTCGGTGAGATTGACTTGTCGCTTGGCTACGTCTTGGGCATCGGTGGGGCTATCGCGACCATTACGACCAGCGTCGCCTGGCATTGGCCCTGGCCGTTGGCGTTTCTGGTCTCGCTGGCCATCTCCAGTGGGCTGAGTTTCGTGTCGGGCCTCTTCGTGGTGTATCTGCGCCTGCCGTCGTTCATCGTCACTCTGGCCGGGCAGATCGGTTTTGAGGGTGTACTGATCTACATGATCGACAAGGAAAACTCTGGCGGCACGGTTCCGGTGCAGAACCACGTTCTCTACAACCTGGTCTTTGGTAACTTCACACCGCTGTGGACCTGGCTGTTCTTCATCGTGCTCGTGTTCGTGGCTGCCGCCATGATGCTGCGCTCGTATGGTCGCCGGCGGGCGAGCGGGCTGACCCTGCAGCCGCTGTACTTCACGCTGGCCAAGATCGCAGCCCTCGCGGTCGCGGGACTTGTCCTCGTTCTGATCTTCAACGCGAACCGCTCGAACTTTTCGGTGATCAAGGGCATGCCCTTTGCCATCCCGATTGACCTCGCGCTGTTGCTGGCCGGTTCATTCATCCTGACCAAGACCAAGACGGGTCGCTATATCTACGCGATCGGAGGCAACAAGGAAGCCGCCCGGCGCGCAGGCATCAGCGTGAATCGCTACCGACTGCTCGCCTTCGTGTTCGCCGGATTCACCGCGGGTGTGGCGGGTCTGTTGTATTCCTCCAACCTCGACGGAATGTCCGACGCGATGCCCGGCGGTACGTACGTTCTCTACGCCGTCGCGGCGGCGGTGATCGGCGGGACCAGCCTGTACGGCGGTCGCGGCAAGATGATCCACGCCGTGATCGGCGGCCTGGTGATCGCCACCATCTATAACGGCATGGCGCTGATCAGCGTCAGCACCGCCGTCGAGTACATCGTGGTCGCGATTGTGTTGCTGGCCGCCGTGACCGTCGACTCGGTGGCCCGTCGGGGCAAGACGAACGAAAACTCCTAACGCCCCTGTTTTTATCAGTACAGGTGTGCGAGGTCTCCACGGCGGATCTTGCCATTCGACGTTCGCGGGATCGCCACGACGTGACGTATCTCCTTGGGTTTAGCCCAGGGTCCCAGTCGCTCACTCGCGACCTGACCAATCGCGTCGTCGAGCGTTGCGTCGTCGCTGACCACCAACGCCACCACTCGCTGACCCCACTCGGGATCGTCGACGCCGATGACGGCGACGTCGCGCACACCCGGGACGCTAGCGAGCACTGATTCGAGGTCCTCGGGCCAGAGTTTTTCGCCTCCGGTGTTAATCACGAACCCGAGTCGACCAAACACGCGGATCCGATTCTCGAGCACTTCGCCCGCGTCACCGGTAGGGAACCACTCGCGTCCCTGCGCATCGACGTACGTGGGTCTTGGCGCGTCGCGATACGAGCGAAAGAGGGTGGGTGTGCGTACGCAGAGCTCGCCGTTAACCGCCATGAACTCCACGCCGGGTAGCGGTACGCCGCCGTACACCACGCCCGAGCCGGTCTCGGTCATCCCCCAGGTCGTCAGCACATTCGCGGGCAAGTGATCCGGGGCGCGGGCGCCACCCAGGAGCACGCACCGATAGCCACTCACGTCGTGACGGGCCAGCTGGGTGCGCACCAACGACACGTGGGTGGCACCCAGGCTCGCGGCACCCTCGATGTCGTCGTCACTCGCCCACAGAAGTGTCGCGTCGGAGAGGACTGCTCGCAGCAGAACGGCCAGGCCCCCGATGTGATTCGCCGGCAGACAAGGAAACCAGACCGAAGGTGAGCCTCTGTGCAGTGCTGCTTGGGTGAGTTCGGCACTGGCGTGCAGCGCGTCCCAGGTGAGTTCGGCGGCTTTGGGATTGCCACTCGAACCCGAGGTGAGCATGACCAGACCCACCTCGTCATCGACGCGACGACCCTCGGGGCGTGCGCGGCGTCCCTCGGGGGAGAGGATCTCGGTCGCGCCGAGCCACTCGAGTTCTTCTTGGCGCCGACGGGCCGAGAGCCGCTGATCAAGGACGCAAAACGCCTGGTCGCGCTCGGCGCACTCGCGCACGGCGAGCTCGAGGGGAGGCCCTAGTGGGAGGTCGATGGCGAGCAACGAGCGCACCACGTGACCTTAGGTCGCCGGGGGCGACGATCCGTCATCTCGGGGTAGTCCCTTAGGGGGTAGCCCGTCGCCTTCATGTGGCCGTCAGCATCGCGAACTTGACTGGATCCATGTCGTCGATGGGCGCAGAAGAACCGCCTCGTTCATGGCCACGTGCGAGTACCGCGAACCCGCGGCGCGAGCGACACCCTGACCCCGAGTTAGAAGAGGCACCCGGAGTGGCGGGTAATGCGCGTCTCACGAGCGCACTCGGCGCACTCCTGTTCTTTTTGCTGGCGCTGGAGGGCTACACCGTCGCGACAGGCGTGGGGCTGCACGTCGCCCTTCACGTGTACGTGGGTCTGCTCCTCATTCCGATCGTTGCGCTCAAGATGGGCAGCACCATGTACCGGTTCGTGCGGTACTACGCGGGCTCGCCCGCGTATCGACAAAAGGGCCCACCGCCGATGACGCTACGGCTGATCGGCCCTCTGGTCGTTCTGGTCACCATCGTTCTCTTGGCGACCGGAGTTGTCCTTCTCTTCGTGAATGGCAATGAGCGCGGGACGTTCGACACCCTGCACCGCGACAGCTTCATCGCGTGGCTCCTGCTACTGAGCGTTCACGTGGTGGGTCACCTCCGAGAGACCGCCTCATTAGCTCCGCGAGACCTGTACTGGCGTACGCGTCGACAAGTCCAGGGTGCGAGTCGTCGTCAGTGGCTCGTGGTGAGTTCGATTCTTCTGGGCGTCATTCTGGCTCAGATTCTCGTTGGTCGCGTTCACCAGTACTTTGGTGATGTTTCGTTCTACGTCATCACGCCGCGATGATGAGGGTGAGAGTGGTCTTGGAGAGCGGTGCCGCAGTCAACCGGTAGCGTGGTCGCCATGGCAAACACCGTGATTCAAGGCGCGCCGCACGACCCGCTCGACGCTTTTCGGACTCAAGCGCTGCCAGTTTGGGAACGTCGCGGGGAGTACGGCGACATTATCTATGAGGTGGGCGATGGAATCGCTCGTATCACCATCAACCGGCCCGAGGTGCGCAACGCCTTTCGCCCTCAGACGCTCTTTGAGTTGTCGCGGGCCTTCGAGTCCGCACGCGACGACTTGAGCGTGGGCGTCGTCGTGCTCACCGGGGCGGGTCCTGACGCCTTCTGCTCGGGTGGTGATCAGAGCATTCGTGGCGACGATGGGTATCTGGGCGACGATGAAGTCGCCCGGAGCGGCGTGGGGCGACTCAACGTGCTGGATCTCCAAGTTCAGATTCGCCGCCTGCCCAAGCCAGTGATCGCCCAAGTCGCGGGTTACGCCATCGGCGGCGGCCACATCTTGCATCTGGTGTGCGATCTCACGATTGCCGCGGACAACGGGCGGTTCGGCCAGACCGGCCCGCGCGTGGGCTCCTTCGATGGGGGGTACGGATCCTCGCTCCTGGCTCGAACCATCGGACTCAAGCGCGCCAAGGAGGTCTGGTTTCTGTGTCGTCAGTACGACGCGGCCCAAGCATTGGCGTGGGGTCTAGTCAACACGGTTGTGCCTCTCGACGACTTGGAACGCGAGACGGTCGCGTGGTGTCGCCAGATCTTGACCCTCTCACCGATTGCCTTACGCATGCTCAAGGCTGGCTTTAACGCCGCCGACGATGGTTTGGCGGGTATCCAGCAGCTGGCCGGCGACGCGACCATGCTGTTCTACATGTCCGACGAGGCCCAGGAAGGTCGCAACGCGTACGTCGAGGGACGTCGACCCGACTTCGCGAAGTTTCCCAAACGTCCGTGAGCGACGCACCCGGGCCGTATCGCCGCTGGATTCTCGCCGCACGCCCTCGCACGCTGCCCGCAGCCGGGGTGCCCGTGGTGGTGGGGACTCTGCTCATTCGGCCCTCGAGCATCAACTGGGTGAACTCTCTGTTGTGCTTGTTCATCGCCCTCGCGTTGCAGATCGGGACCAACTACGCCAACGACTACTCCGACGGTGTGCGCGGCACCGACGAGGTTCGCGTCGGCCCCTTTCGTCTCACCGCCTCGCGCCTAGTGCCCGCGACCCGGGTGCGAAGCGCGGCGTACCTGGGCTTCGCTCTTGCGTGCGCGGCGGGTCTCGCCTTGGCGTCGCGCACGAGTTGGTGGCTCGTGCTCATCGGGGCGACGGCGGTGCTCGCGGGGTGGTTCTATACCGGCGGGCCCCGGCCCTACGGGTACTACGGCTTTGGTGAGCTCTTCGTGTTCGTTTACTTCGGTCTGGTGGCGACGGTGGGAACGGCCTACGTTCAGCACCTGACGATTCCCTCACGCGCGTGGTGGCTCGGGGTGGCCACCGGTTTTATGGCCTGCGCCTTGCTCGAGGCGAACAATCTGCGCGACGTCGAGGGCGATCGTGCCACGGGAAAGAAGACCCTCGCGGCTCGACTGGGTCGAACGCGAAGCTCCTGGCTGTATCTGATGTGCGTGATCGGTGTCGTGGTGGGCACGCTGGGCGCCCGTCAGCTCGTCGTCGGGCTGGTCGGGGTACTGATCTACACTCCTGCGCTGCAGATGGCCTTTTCGACGGCCAGCGGCAAAGAGTTATTGCCCATGCTCAAGTACTCGGCCCGAGCCCAGCTGGGAATTGGCGCGCTGCTAGGAGCACTGCTGGCCGCTAACGCGTACTGGGGTTAGATCATGGCTACGAGGTCGGCCACGCGCTGGGGTTGTTCGAGGTGCGCAGCGTGTCCGGCGTCGGCAACGAGATGTCGCGTGGAGCCGGCGATGGCCTCACTCAGTCGCATCGCCTCGTAGGTGAACTTCTCGTCCTTCGCTCCGGCCAAGATCGACGTGGGTGTGCTCAGTTGGCGCAGCGGCTCAGTTAAATCGCCCTGGGTCCCCGTGCCTGCCTGACGCAGTGAGTTGGCCAGGCCGTGCGCGTCGCGGCTGCGCGCGGCGCGCTCGGCGGCGTCGTGAGGCACCGAGGAGAACATTGGTTGAGCGAGCCACTCGTCTAAGAAGGTGTCGATGCCAATCGCCTCGAGCCGGTCGGCGAGTTTCTCGTCGCGCTCACGACGGGCGCGACGTTCCTCGTCGCTCGCGATGCCCGGGGTCGCACTCAGAACGACGAGGTGATTGAGACGCTGGGGATGGCGAAGCGCAAAGTGCAAGGCGACTCGTCCACCCAACGAGTACCCGGCCAGGATGAAGGGTTCGGCCGGCAGGACCTCGGCCAGCAGATCCGCAGTGTCCTCCAAGGAGGCCGATCGCTCAGCGTTTTCGCCGTGTCCGGGCAGGTCGATCGTGAGGACTTCGTACGATCCTGCCAGAATGGAACGGAACCGGTGACTCGAACGTTTTGTTTGGGTAAAACCGTGCAGCCACACTAAAGCTGGCCCGGAGCCGGCGCGTTCTAGACCGAGGAGCGACATTGTCACGTAGCGTACCGAGCGCCAGCGAGGCGCAGGCCACGTTCTGTGCGACGCTCTTTGACCAGTGGGCTCAACTGGGGCTGAGCGACGTCGTGATCTCACCGGGATCCCGCTCGACGCCCCTGGTGCTCGCGGCGCGCGCCACCGAGGGTCTAGCACTGCACGTTCGACTCGACGAACGAAGCGCGGGGTTCTTTGCACTCGGGCGGGCCCTAGCCACGCGGCGACCGGTGGTCGTGGTGGTCACGAGTGGGACCGCGGCGGCCGAGCTGCACGCCTGCGTCGCCGAAGCCGACCTCGCCTTCGTGCCGCTCATCGTGGTGACCGCTGACCGGCCGCCCGACCTGCACGGGCTGGGCGCGCCCCAGACCATTGAGCAGGCGCACCTGTATCGAGACATGGTGCGACGCTTCACCGATACCTTTGTCGTCACGTTCGAGGACGCCCACAGCTGGCGCAACATCGCCAGGGACCTGTGGTCTTCGGCGCTCGGCGCCCCACCGGGCCCGGTGCACTTGAACGCCGCCTTCCTCGAACCCCTGGTCGCCGACATCCTCGAGTTGCCGTCGTCAGGTGGACACGACGTACCTCAAGCGGTTCACGAGGTTCCGGACCTTGACGTGCGTGGGCAGTCGGTCCTGTGCGTGCTCGGACGGGGCGTGATGCCCGAGACGATTGAGACCTGCCGACGCCTCAACTGGGTGGTGCTGGGTGATGCCACCGCCAACGGCACCCTCGAATACTTTGACCCTCTGCTTCGCTCGGCCGACTTCGCCACTCGCGTGCGCCCCGACGTCGTCGTGCGGATGGGAGGTCTTCCGGCGTCCAAGGTCCTGGCCGAGAAACTCCAAGCCTGGGGTGGGCGAGTGGTTGGGTTAGGGGGCGCGGGTTTCGTGGCGGATCCCGATCGGCTGGTCAGCGAGACGTACCCCGGGCTGCCCTCGGTGGATCGTGTCGAACTGCTCGGCGACCAGGCGTACGCCACCACGTGGCGCAACGCCTCGCGCGAGGTAGGCCGGTGGTTGGAAGAGCACGATCGCGACAGCCAGTTAGTCGAGCCGGCTCTCGCGCGAGCGGTCGTGGCCGCGGCCAACGAGTCCGGCACGTCGCTCGTGGTGGGTTCCTCGATGCCAGTACGAGACGTGGAGTGGTGGGCGCCCGCGCGTAGGGTCCCGACGTACGCGAATCGCGGCGTCAACGGTATCGACGGTGTGGTCTCGACGGCCCTGGGCGTTGCCGCCGGTTCCTCGGCCATCGGCTACATGGGAGATCTGACCATGCTCCACGACGTCTCGGGG
>DATJUR010000083.1:0-8473 GCA_035502215.1 Acidimicrobiales bacterium
CATCACGCAGCCCAGGTCGCGGCCGTGATCACCTATCGCTCGAAGTCGGCGTTGCGCGACGTCGCCCGGGCCTTCGGGCATAGCGAAGAGGAGGCCAACTACATCCGTGATCACGTGGACCGCGCGACAATGACCCCGGGTGACTCAGGCGTCGATCCGATCATCACCACCATGGCCGCCCAGCTGCGCGACCGGCCACGACACCTTGGCATCCACTCCGCTGGCATGGTGTTGTGCGATCGGCCCATGCTCGAGGTCTGTCCCGTCGAGTGGGGCCGCATGCCCGGACGCAGCGTGCTGCAGTGGGACAAGGACGACTGCGCGGCGATCGGTCTCGTAAAGTTCGACCTCTTGGGGCTGGGCATGCTCGAAGCCCTGCATCGCGCGGTGGACGTCGTGCGAGAGTTCCACGACGTCTCGTTGGATCTGGCGATGCTGCCCCAAGAAGACGCGGTCTACGACCTGTTGTGCGAGGCCGATACCGTAGGGGTGTTTCAGGTGGAGTCGCGCGCACAGATGGCGACCTTGCCACGTGTTCAGCCGCGCTGCTTCTACGACATCGTCGTCGAGGTGGCCCTCATTCGTCCCGGACCCATCCAGGGTCGCGCGGTGAACCCCTACATTCGCCGGCGCCGCGGGGACGATCCCATCACCTATCTACACCCTCGCCTGCAGCCGATTCTCGAGCGCACACTTGGCGTGCCGCTCTTCCAAGAGCAACTCATGGAGATGGCCGTGGCGGTGGCGGGCTTCTCGCCGAGTGAGTCCGACGAACTGCGCCAGGCGATGGCCTCGAAGCGTTCGGAGATTCGCATGATGAAGCTCAAGGGGCGTTTCTACTCGGGTATGGCCCAGAACGGCATCGTGGGCGAAGCGGCCGACCAGCTCTTTGAGGCCCTGGCGGCCTTTGCGAACTTCGGCTTCCCCGAGTCGCATGCGGTCTCTTTTGCCCACCTCGTCTACTGCTCGGCCTGGATCAAGGTGCACTACCCGGCGGCCTTTCTCGTCTCGCTCCTCAACGCTCAGCCCATGGGCTTCTGGTCGCCTCAGAGTCTGGTCGCGGACGCCCAGCACCACGGGGTGAGCGTGTTGCGCCCCGACGTGAACTTTTCCCACGTGGGGGCCTCGCTCGAAGGCTCCTCCGACGAGGCCCTCGTGCGCCTGGGTCTTGGTGACGTGCGCTCGATCGGTACCGAGGTGGCGCAGCGAATTGTGGCGGGTGCCCCGTGGCGCGACAGCGCGGATCTCGCGCGCCGCGCGGGTCTCCAGCAGCAACACCTCGAGGCGCTCGCCGCGGCCGGGGCGCTCGATAGTTTTGGCGCCTCGCGGCGCGCACTTACCTGGTCAGCCGGTGCCGCGGCCCAAGCCCTCGCGGATCGACTCCCCGGCGTGGTGACCGGTCAGGTAGCGCCGGAACTTCCCGCGACGACAGAACTCGAGCGCGTCGCCGACGACCTGTGGTCGTTGGGCCTCACAACTGAAGCGACGGCGATGGAACTGGTGCGCCCTGCCCTCACGGCCCGGGGGGTGACGCGGGCCAACGCTCTCGTCGGCGTGGAGGCGACGCGAGTGAGTGTCGCCGGGGTCGTCACGCATCGCCAGCATCCCGAGACGGCCAATGGAGCGGTGTTTGTCAACCTCGAAGATGAGACCGGTCACGTGAACGTGATCTTTTCAAAGGGAGCGTGGGCACGGTGGTCCAAGGTGGCGGGTCTTGCCTCCGCACTGATCGTTCGCGGGTCACTCGAACGTGGACAGGGCATCGTGACACTCGTGGCCGAACACGTCGAGGCGCTCGCCCTAGGAGCGATGGTTCCCTCCTCGCGCGACTGGCACTAGCTCGCGAAGGCGAACTCGGGGCGATCTCCCACTTCGATCTCCTGGCGCACGAGCACCTGGGCGAGGGGAAGGTCCTCGGCGTGGGTGACGCCGATGCAGCGCGACGTGGTGCGCATGACGTCAAAGCGTAGAGGGGTGCGATGAAGGATCCCGCCCACGAAGGTCGAGAGTTGAACTTCCTTTTCCTTATCGAAGTCGTACTCCTCCATCGCCTTGTGCATCAGGGGAAAGATGGAGGGCTGAAAACCCCACAAATTCATTGAGACGATGGTCGAAGGATGCAGGTTCCGTGGCTCGAGGCCATCGTCGGCGATGAAACCTTCCAGGGTTGCCTGCACGTTGCGGCGCTCGACGATCTCGGTGAGGTGACCGTTGACCACCATGCACGTTCCGCGCGAGACCGGCAGCTCACCGACGAGGGCGCGCTCCAGCTCAAAGCCCACCAGACAGTTGTTGGTGCTCGACGTGAGATGCTCACCGAGTTGACGAAACGACTCGCGGCCATAGAGGTCGTCGGCGTTCGAGACGGCGAAGGGTTGGCTGACGTCGAGCACGGACTCGGCCGCCAAGACGGCACTCACGGTGCCGCGCAGTTCGGTCTGGTGGGTGAAGGTGACCTTTCGATCCTCGGGCCAGAACTCCGCGACGTGTTCTTGGATCTCGGGGCCGGTGTCGGGGTTGATCACGATCACGACGTCGCCGAATCCGGCCGCAAACGCGTCCGACGCGATGAGGTCAATCACGCCCTCGCCGTGCATCCCCACGGGCGCCAACTGCTTGACTCCGCCATAGCGGCGAGCCCGGCCAGCGGCCAGGATGACGAGAGAGGGACTGGTCATCGTGACCACCTTACGACCGCCGAGGCCCAGGTCATCCCCGCCCCAAAGCCGGTCAGCAGGGCGTAGTCGCCCTTGTGCACCCGATCGTTCTTGCGCGCGTCGTCGAAGGCCAACGGAATAGAGGCGCTGGAGGTATTTCCATAGCGGTCGAGGCACACGACCGCTCGGTCCATCTCGATGTCCAGACGCTGGCACGCGGCTTGAATGATGCGAATATTCGCCTGGTGGGGGATCACGAGGCTGAGGTCCTGTGAGGTGATACCCGCCATGCTCATCGCCCTTTCGGCGGAGTCGACGACGACGCGGACCGCGTTGCGAAACACTTCTGGTCCGTTCATCCAGAAGTAGCCGCCGTGCTCACACGTGAGCAGTTCAGAGTTTGCGCCATCGGTGCCCAGCGAGAACGACAGAATGTCGTTTTCGGTGGGGTCGTACTCGAGCACCGTGGCCCCTGCACCATCGGCGAGCAGGACGGCCATGGTGCGATCGTTCCAGTCCACGAATCGAGAGAGCACTTCGGCCCCCACGACGAGGATGCGCTTGTTGCCGGTTTCCAGGAGACCCTGAGCAGTACGAACGGCGTACATGAACCCGCTGCAGGCGGCGTTCAGGTCCATCGCGGGACAGTTCAGCCCGATCTCGTGGGCGATCATCGAGGAGGTCGCGGGAGAGACGCGATCGGCGGCACTGGTGGCGAGGAGAAGAAAGTCGATGTCGCGCGCGTCCACCCCGGCGTCGTCGAGGGCGGCTCGGCCCGCGATGGCGCCGAGGTTAGTGACGGTGCCCCCGATGCGGCGCTCACGGATGCCGGTGCGCTCGCGAATCCACTCATCCGAGGTGGGCAGCGTCTGGGAGAGTTCGTCGTTGGTGACGACTCGCTCGGGAAGTGCTATGCCCCAGCCCATAAAGCGTGCGCCCATGTCAGCCCCTTGTTTGGCCAGTAGTGGGCCAAAGTCTAGAGGGTGCCCCTAGGACGACGCGGGTGACGGGGCGGGGAGGACCTGAAGAGTGCAGCGCGCCACGCAGATCAGGCGCTCGTTACCGTCGCGTAACTCAATGCCCCACACGTGAACGCGTCGACCCTTGCGAATGGGAGTGGCGACCGCGGTGAGTACACCGTCGGTCATCGAGCGAAGGTGCGAGCAGTTGAGTTCGGTGCCGACCACGATCTCATCGGGACCGACGCTCACCGCGCCGCCCACCGACGCGGCACCTTCGGCGAGCAGCGCCGACACGCCTCCGTGCAAGATGCCAAATGGTTGGTGGACTGCTGGTCCGACCTCGACACGCATGACCACTTGCTCGGGTGACGCCGAGACGAGTTCGATGCCAAGTACGTCGTTGACGTTGGGGCGTCCCGAGAGGATGCCTTTGATGTTGTCGCTCATGGCGAGAGTTTAGAGATTCGGTAGCCTCGACTCATGAGCCGACGAGTTGATTTACGTAGTGACACCATTACCCAACCGACCCCCGCGATGCGCGAGGCGATGGCCCAGGCGGTGGTGGGCGACGACGGATACGGCGAGGACCCGAGCGTGGTTGAGCTCGAAGAGCGCTACCGGACGCTCGTGGGCAAGCAGGCCGCGCTCTTTGTGCCCTCGGGCGTGATGGCCAATCAGATCGCCCTGCGCGTGTTGGCCCAGCCGGGCGATCTCGTGATCGCCGGGCGCTCCCAGCACGTCGTGAGTTTCGAGCAGGGTGCCGCGTCGCGCAACGCCGCCATCCAGTTCGCCACGCTCGATGACACGTCGGGATCGCTGAGCGTGTCCGAAGTGCTCGAGGTCATCGACGCCGAGGCCGACCATCAGCCCCACGTGTCGCTCGTGTGCGTGGAGAACACGCACATGGCGAGCGGGGGGGTGCCCTGGGACGTTGAGGACCTGCGTGCGCTCGCCTACGCGCTGGGCGAGCGGCCCCTGTACATGGACGGCGCGCGCCTCTTCAACGCGGTGATCGCAACGGGCACGAGTGCGGCGGACTACTGTGCACCGAGTGCGATGGTGATGTCGTGTCTCTCGAAGGGGCTCTGCGCACCCGTTGGCTCACTCTTGGCGGGACCATCGACGCTCATCGATCGCGCGCGCGTCGAGCGCAAACGTTTGGGCGGCGCCATGCGCCAGGCCGGATTCTTGGCCGCCGCCGGACTCGTGGCCCTTGAAACCATGGTGGAGCGCTTGAAGGACGATCACGTGCGCGCGCACTCACTGGCGGAGTTGTTCGCGGCCGCGTTCCCCGAGTCGAACTACGACCCCGCGTCGTGTCGGACCAACATCGTCTCTTTTGATCACCCCCGAGCCCGTCAGTTGGTGGTCGAGCTCGCCCAGCGAGGCGTCCAGGGTGACACGGTGTCACCGCGGCGCGCGCGATTCGTGACCCACGCCGGGATCACCGACGATGACGTTGAATTCGTGGCCGCGGTACTGAAGGACTTCGCGCTGTCGTCACGTTGATGCGACCCAGATAGAGCGAGCGGCGTGGGGGGTAGCCTGTACCAGCAGGCTTGATCATGACCGACATTTTCCACCTCTCCACGTTCCTTCGCCGTTCGATCTACGACACGGACGGTGACCGGATTGGGCGCGTCCAGGATCTGGTCGCGCGCCTGGGCAACGACCCGCACCCGCCGATCGTGGGCGCGGTCATTCGCATCGAGAGCCGCGACGTGTTCGTGCCGATCAAGAAGATCGGCGGCCTGGATCAGGGACGCATGACGTTCGAGGGCCGCCGCGTGGACCTGCGCAAGTTCGAGCGCCGACCCGGCGAGATCCTGCTCGCCGAGGATCTCCTCGCGCGACATCTCATCAACCTGGTGCGCGGACGGATCATGGTCGCCAACGAGATCGAGATTGCCGACGTGGACGGTCACTGGGAGGTGGTCGGGGTCGATCCGGGGCGTCGGTCGTTTCTGCGACGCCTGCTCGGTCGGCGCATCGGCTCCCACGTCCAGACGGACTCCATCGTGGACTTCGCCTCCATCGAGCCCTTCGTCTCGCACGTGCCCACCGCACGACTGCGCATTCCGTACCGCAAGCTGGCTCGACTGCACCCGGCCCAGATCGCCGACCTGGTGGAGCAGTCCAGTCACGAAGAAGGTGAGGAGATCATTGAGGCAGTTGGGTTGAACCGCGAGCTCGAAGCCGACGTGTTCGAAGAGCTCGACACGACCCACCAGCTCGAGTTCCTGGAGTCGCGCAGCGACGACGAGGCCGCTCGGCTGCTTTCGCGCATGGAGCCCGACAACGCCGCGGACCTCATCACCGAGATCGATCAGGAGCGCCGGCTGCCCATCTTGAACCTCCTGCCGAGCGAGCAGCAGTCCAAGGTCCGCCAGCTCCTCTCGTACAACGCCGATACCGCCGGTGGTCTCATGAACACGGACTTCGTGTCGGTCGGCGCGAACGCCACGGTCTCTGACGCGCTGGACGCGATTCGCACGTCGCGCGTTCCGGCCGAGTCGCTTCAAGCCGTCTTCATCGTGAACGACGAGGGCCAGCCGATCGGGGCGGCGTCGATCGCGCCGCTGGTGCGGGCGCGCTCCGAAGAGCTCGCTCTCGCGGCGGCGCGAACGCAACTCGAACACGTGCACCCGCAGTGGGACGTCCTGCGCGTCGCTCGTAAGATGAGCGACTTCAATTTGACCGTCCTGCCCGTGCTCGATGAGGGGCACAACAAGATGGTTGGTGTCGTCACGGTAGATGACCTGCTCGAAGAGCTCCTGCCTCAGGGCTGGCGCGCCGAGTTTGGCGTGGGCGCGGCGGAAGAGTGATGCGCGTCTTCGTTCGTCTCGTTCTAAGGGGGTCCGTCTGAAACCCCCCAGTACCGGGCCTTGGGCCTTCGACGTACCGATACAACTGCGCTCGCTGAACCAGGAGCACGACTAGCCCTCGGGGTCTCGCGTGGTTGTTGCGGTCGACAACCACGATGAGAACGAAAGGAGCAGCGTGCAGCGCGAGAAGTCCAAAGACGTAGAGATCACCGGGGCCTTTGGCTCGATCAGCGCACACGACGGCGATCGCCGCCGTGGTCTTCGCACGAGGCTTCTCACGCTGATCGCCATCATTGGCCCGGGGCTCATCGTCATGGTCGGCGATAACGACGCGGGCGGGGTGTCCACGTACGCTCAGGCGGGCCAGAACTTCGGCTACACGTTGCTGTGGACCTTGCCCTTGCTCATTCCGGTCCTCGTCATCATCCAAGAGATGGTCGCGCGACTCGGCGCGGTAACCGGCGTCGGACACGGACGACTCATTCGCGAACGATTCGGACGGTACTGGGGCAACCTGTCGATCTTCTCGATTCTTGTTTTGAACTTTCTGATCATCATCACCGAGTTCATCGGCATCTCACTGTCGATGCGGTACTTCGGGGTGAGCCCGTACTACTCCGTGCCCGTGGCCGTGGTGCTCTTGTTTGGCGTGACGGCGTCCGGATCGTTTCGCCGCTGGGAGCGCTTCATGATGCTCTTCATCGCGATCAACTTCACCATTATTCCCTTGGTCATCGTGAGTCACCCGTCCTTGGGTGCCATGACGAGTCACGCCTTCGTGCCCCGGATTCGCGGCGGCGCCTCGTCGTCGGCCGTGCTGTTGATCATCTCGATCATCGGCACCACGGTCGCCCCGTGGCAGCTGTTCTTTCAGGAGTCCAACATTGTTGACAAGCGAATTACCCCGCGGTGGCTGAACTACGAGCGCGTCGACACCGTCATCGGCTCGTTCGTGGTCGTCGTCGTGGCCGGAGTGTTAGTGGGCGCCACCGCGGTCGGCCTGTCCGGTCACGGCACCACCCACTCCTATACCAACGCGCTCGGAGTCGCGCGAGGGTTGGGTCGCTACGTGGGTCACGGGGCTGGCGGGATCTTTGCGGTTCTGTTGTTGAACGCCTCGGTGATCGGCGCGGCGGTGGTGACCCTTGCGAGTTCCTACGCCATTGGCGATCTCTCGTCCACTCATCAAGGGCTCAACGCGCGACTGCGCGAGGCCAAGGGCTTCTACGGGGGCTTCGCCATCCTCCTGGTGCTCGCGGGCACCGTTGCGGTGGTGCCCGGGGCACCGCTGGGCACCATCACCCTGGCGGTCCAGGCGCTGTGCGGGCTCATGCTGCCCAGCACGACGATCATCGTGCTCATGCTGGCCAACGACTCAGAGTTGATGGGCCCGTGGAAGAACGGACGGGTTCTCAATGTGATCTCGGTGATCATGATTAGCGCCCTGGTGGTGCTCTCGCTGACGCTCATGATTTCCACGTTGTTCACGGGCGCGCCGGTACTCACGCTGCTCACGGTGCTCGCGGTCGTCGCGGGCGTGGGTCTGGTCGTGGGACTGCCGATGGCGTGGCGACGGTGGCTGCCGCCCCAGACGTTCGTCGGCGACAAGCGGGACTGGCGCACGCCCCGACTGGCCCTGCTCGCGCCGATTCCCAAGTCGAGGGCGCGCACGATCCTCATGCGCTCACAGAGCTGCTATCTCTTTGCGGCGGGGATCTTGCTCGTGGTGCGATTCATTCAGATCCTGACCTCGTAGTCTTCCGACATGGCGTTTCTCCCCACAATCGTCTGCGTGCACGCGCATCCCGATGACGAAGCCTTCTTTGGCGGGGGAGCGGTCGCCCACTACGCGGCCCGTGGGCATCGCCTCGTGCTGATTACCTGTACCAAGGGTCAACTCGGGTATGACTCTTTGGGTCGCGCGGGCAATGAAGCGGGCCACGACGCCCTCGATACTGCGGCCACTCGTGCGAGTGAGTTGCAGCGTTCGGCCGCGATGCTGGGTTTTTCGCGCGTGCTCACGCTCGGA
>DATJUR010000084.1:0-15554 GCA_035502215.1 Acidimicrobiales bacterium
AAATAGGTCACACGTGGACACTGCACGCGATTCCGGGCAACGGAAAGTACCTGTGGATCTCGGTGCCGCTACCCGCCAACAACGCCACAAAGTTTCCCGTGAAGCTCGGCATTGGCGCATACCCCAAGCCGGTGGTAGTGAAGTTCTCCTTCACCACTGGCGGCCCGGCGGTCTATGAGTGGAACTGTGAGTTCCCCTGCGGTGGGAGTCGGCTGGGAAATGGGTTTGGCGAGGCCATGAGCAGTTTCGGTTACATGTCCGGCACGTTGACGGTTAAATAGGAGAGTTTGTGGCCACTTCTAGTTCTAACAAATCCTCGTTTCGGCTTTTCTTTTGGACGTGGGGAGTCCTGACCGTCGTATTTGTCTTGTTGGGCATATTCGTGCCGCATCGGTACATGCCCCACATGATGAGCAACGATGGGAACTTAGCGCTCACGACCACGATCCTCTTTACGATCTGCGCGGCTCCCGTGGCTGCGGGCGTCTACGCAGGAGCGATTCACGTTTTGAAGCACTATCGGTACCGTGGCGAGGGTGTACCACCGGCGGCCGAACCGATTCGGGAGAATACGAAGTTGCTCGTGAGTTGGCTAACTGCCTCGACGATACTGACGGTCTTTGTGCTGGTGTGGGGGCTGGGTGCACTGGCGGCGGAGAACTCGAGTTCGGGCAGTCCGCTCGTGGTGGACGTAACCGGCCAGCAGTGGGTCTGGACGTTTACGTACCCCGGGACGAAAGTCGTCTCGAACGAGCTCTATCTTCCCGTCAACCGCGAAGTTGAGTTCCGCGTGACTTCTGAGGACGTGACTCACGGCTTTTGGGTTATTAACTTTGGCGTGCAGGTGGACGCCAACCCTGGGGTGTGGACAACCATTCACACCACACCCAACAAATTGGGCACGATCGAGATTCGCTGCGAGCAGTTCTGTGGCCTGAATCACGCCTTCATGGACGCGATCGGTCACGTCGTAACACCCACTCAATTCTCTGCGTGGCTCGCCAGCCAACCGGCGCGAGTGTAGGAGGCACCAATGACGACAACACTTGAGCACACTGAGACGAGTTCCAAGCCCCACGGCGGTGGGCTCGCGCGGCGACAGAACTTTGCCACGGCGCTCATCCTCGGCGTCGTACTCGCCTGGGTCTTTTGGTTCATCGCTCGGCACCTCTTTTGGCAGGGGAGTGACAACTTCTCAGACCAAGAAGCGGTGATGACCGGGGCGGGCTGGATGCTTGGCTTCTGGCTGGGTATCGGCGCGTTCAACGCGCCCTTTCAGTGGCTACTGGGCAACGACAACTCGCACGATGACAACATGTACTACGCGGGCAAGGACCTTGGCCGCGCCCGATATTGGAAGTACACGACCGACCACAAGGTGGTGGGGGTCCAGTACATCATTGTGACGATGATTCTTCTTGGGGTCGGGGGAATCCTCGCGATGGCCATTCGCACGGAGTTGATTACTCCCGGCACGCACTTTGTCAATCAGCAGGTATACAACGGCTTTATCGCGATTCACGGCATGGTCATGATTCTCGCCCTGATTGTGGCGGTCACGGGTCCGTGGGCCAACTTCGTCATGCCGATCATGATCGGCGCGCGTGACATGGCCTTTCCGCGCCTCAATGCGCTGAGCCTCTGGTCGCTGGTGAGCGCGGCCGCGTTGCTCGTGACGGTACTGGCGGTCGGCGGCCTGCCCGTGGGATGGGTTGTGCTGGGCACCATCGGCGATCAGGCCGGAGTCGGAATGGACTTCTTTGCGCTGGCCATCATTACCTTCACGGTCTCCACGACAGTTGCGAGCATCAATATCATCACCACCGCGCTGTCGATGCGTACCAAGGGCATGACCCTCGATCGTCTACCGATCTTCGTATGGGGCACGCTCTTTACCGCTGGTCTTGCGTTGTACGCCTTTGCGTTCTTCTGCGTGGCTGAGTTCGAGCAGATCTTGGACCGCGCCACCTCGACCAGTTTCTTTATTGCTGCGGGCGGTGGGACGAGTTGGCTACAGGCGAACCTCTTCTGGTTGATGGGCCACCCCGAGGTCTACGTCATCTTGATACCCTCGGTCGCCGCGCTCTTTGAGATTTCGACGGTCATGGCGCGCAAGCCGCTCTTCAGTTACCGCACTGCGATCGGCGCCATGGCTGCTCTCACCGGGCTATCGGCATTGGTATGGGCTCACCACATGTTCACCGCTGGTTGGGCGCCGGCACTCGGTGGACCTTTCATGGTGACGACGGAGCTCATCTCGATTCCCACCGGCATCTTCTTCCTGGTGCTCGTGGGAACGCTGTGGCGTGGGAACGTATGGATGAAGTTACCGACGCTGTGGATGTTCGGTTTCATCTTTAACTTCATTATTGGCGGCGTTACCGGCATCTACCTATCTGACGTCCCGCTGGACGAGCAGTTGCACGGCACGATGTTCGTCACTGCGCACTTCCACTACATCTTCGTGGGTTCCGTGCTGTTCGGGGCGATCGCGGCCCTGGCCTACTGGTTCCCGAAAGTTACGGGGCGATTCCTCGATGAGAAGCTCGGCCGCTACGCATTCTGGCTCGTCTTCGTGGGTGTGCAGGTCACCTTCGGTGCGATGTTCCTATCCGGCCTGAAGGGAATGCCGCGACGCGACGCCTCCTACAGCTACGCCTTTGAGCACACCAACTTCATCTCGACAGTTGGCGCCTACATCATCATGTCGGGGATGCTCATCCTGCTGGGCGCAGTTATCACGTCGTGGCGCAGAGGCGAGCCCTCGGGACCGAACCCCTGGCACGCCAATACCTTGGAGTGGCAGGTGCCCACGCCAGTGCCGCTCGAGAATTTTGACGTGGAGCCTGTTGTCACCGAAGACCCCTACCACTTTGAACAAGAGGAGCCGGTACACGTATGAGCGTTTCGGAAATGGAATCTCAAAGTAGTGGACACGTCGGCGAGGGGCATCACGACTCACCCGAAAAAGTTGACACGCGAGAACGTCTGGGAATATGGCTGTTCATCGGCGCGGACATCATTACCGTCGCGGCCCTGCTCTTCACCTATTTGTACCTGCGTGGAGTTAACACGGACAACCACTGGATGATGCTTCAGGGCTACCCGGGTGGCCTGCATACCTATCAAGGTTGGGAGAACCTCGTTAATAACGGCACGATAGGAAACCCCAAGGATGTGTACGTGGGCACGGTGTCAGCCGGACTTGAGTGGCTCGTCTGTCTGATCACGGTGGCGAGCGCTGGCGTGGTGTGGTTCGGAGAAAAGGGCTTGCGCGCCACGAAAAACGCCAAGGCCTTTTCGCCCATTGCGCTTTTCGCTATGGCACTTGCCCTTTTGGGTATCGCGATTTCCGCGGTGCAGCTGAGCGACATTCCCCAAGTCTTTGTCGCCGTCAACGACTCGATGACCATGTCGTACACGACCTACGACTCGTCCATGCTGGCGATCTTCGCCTCCAACCTCTTCCACCTGGCGCTTCTGGCCTTCCTCGGCCTGGGGCTGGCGATTCGTTCGTCCCGAGGCGTCATCAGCGGGGACAAGTGGTACCAGGTGCGCCTGGTTCGCTATTTCTGGGTCTGGGTGGCAATCTCCTCGATTGTCGTCACACTGATTACGACTACTATTACGACGGTTCACTAAAAAGCAGCTCCTGGGTTCGCCCTAGGGGATGGTCGTGAAACGGGTTCGGTGAGGCCCGTACGACGGGAGAGCAATGACGTACGAGGACGAGCGCGGGGCCCCGGGGCCTGGCGACTCCTTCGTGGCGAAGAGCCAACTACTTTCTAGCGAGGGCGTGTCGCGCGCGCTCACGCGCATGGCCCATGAGATCGTTGAGCGCAATCACGATCTCTCTCGCGTCTCTCTCATCGGACTCCAAAGCGGTGGCGAGCCCTTCGCCACGCGCCTCGTCGAGATTCTGGCCACCATCGGCGCCAGCGCGTCCCTCGGCCTGCTCGACGTCTCGTTCTATCGCGACGACCTCGTGGCTAACCCCGCGCCGCGGACGTCGCTCACCCGACTCGACGAGGACCTCACGGGCCGTACGGTCGTCCTGGTCGACGACGTCCTCTTTACGGGCCGCACGATTCGTGCGGCCCTCAACGCCCTCACCGACTGGGGCCGACCGGCGTGCGTGCAACTGGCCGTGATGGTGGATCGCGGTCACCGCGAACTGCCGATTCGCCCGGACTACGTGGGCAAGAATCTGCCCACGTCGAGAGACGAAGCCGTACGAGCCACCCTCGAGGGCGTGTGGATCGGATCCAAGTCGTGAGCGGGTCGTTGCGCGGACGCAGTCTTCTCTCGCTGGACGACCTCTCGCGCGACGCTATCGTCGAGGTGCTCGACGTGGCCGAGTCCTTTGTGGAAGTGAATCGGCGCACGATTAAGAAGGTGCCCGCGCTCAAGGGACGGGTCGTGGCGTCGCTGTTCTTCGAAGAGTCCACACGAACGCGCCTCAGCTTCGAGACGGCGGCTAAGCGCTTGAGCGCAGACGTCCTCTCGCTCGCGATCGCCTCGAGCAGCGTCAAGAAGGGCGAGTCGCTTCGCGACACGATCGCCACGATCGACGCCCTGGGGATCGACGCGGTGGTAATGCGCCACCAGTCGAGCGGTGCGGCGCTACAGGTGAGTCGCTACGTGCCCCACGTGCGTGTGATCAACGGTGGCGACGGGCAACACCAGCATCCGACCCAGGGGCTCTTGGACGCCTTCACTATCCGCCAGGTGCTCGCCGAACGCCAGGCCACGACCGGTCCAGAATCGGGGGCCGACCTCTTTGGCGGCTTGCGAGTGTTGATGGTGGGCGACCTTCGACACAGCCGCGTCGCACGCAGCGACGTAAGTGCGTACGTGACCCTCGGCGCCGAAGTGAAGATTGCCGCACCGGCCACGCTCTTGCCCGATGACGTGGGCTCGTGGCCGGTGAGCGTGACCGAGGACTTTGACGCGGCCCTGGAGTGGGCGGACGTCGTGGGCCTGCTGCGACTCCAAGTCGAGCGCGGTTCGGGGTCCTTTGTGCCGTCCTTACAAGAGTTCACCAGCACCCACGGATTGACGATCGAACGGGCCCGGCGTCTGCGGCCCGAGACTCTCGTGATGCATCCCGGTCCAATCAATCGTGGGGTGGAGATCGACTCCAGCGTGGTGGGGTTACCCTCGGTGTTGATCGATCGTCAGGTCGCCAACGGGGTGCCGGTGAGAATGGCGGTGTTGTATCTGAGCATCGCCGGGGCGAGAGAGGACGCGACGTGAACGTGTTGTTACGCGGGGGACGCGTCATCACCGAAACAACGAGTGACATCGCCGACGTGCGTATCAACGACGGGCGTATCGCTGAGGTCGGAGTTAACCTCATCGTGCCCGCCGGGGCAACCGTCGTCGAGGCAGAGGGGTGTTGGGTCGGCCCCAGCTTCGTGGATCTCCATACCCACCTGCGCGAACCGGGCCGAGAGGAGGCCGAGACCATCGAGTCCGGCGCGCGCGCCGGCGCGCTGGGAGGATACGGCGCGTTGGTGGCGATGCCCAATACCGAGCCGGCCCTCGACACGCCGGCCCTGGTCTCATTCGTCCTGGCGCGCGGAGCTAGGACACCACTCGACGTAGCCGTCGCGGGAGCGATCACCCAGGGTCGTCAGGGCGAAAAACTCGCCCCGATGGCCGAGATGGCTGGCCTCGGCGTTCGGCTCTTCACTGATGACGGCACCGGCGTGCAGAACGCGGCGGTCATGCGCAGGGCCCTCACCTACGCCAAGTCGCTCGGCGTTCGCCTGGCTCAACACTGCGAGGACGAGGCCCTGGCCGGAGGTGGCTCGATGAACGAGGGCGCGCTCTCGAGTCGACTCGGTCTGATCGGGCGACCCGCGCTCTCCGAGGAACTGATGGTCGTGCGCGACATCGAACTCGTGCGGCTCACGCACTGTCCCCTTCACTTCATGCACTTATCCACGCGCCGTTCGCTCGATCTGGTCGTCGGCGCACGCAAAGAGGGTCTGCCGGTCACCTGCGAGGTCACACCCCATCACTTGACCTTGGACGAGAGTGCGCTCGAGTCCTATGACCCAATCTTCAAGGTGCACCCGCCCCTGCGCTCGCGCCGTGATGTCCAAGGACTGCGCGACGCCCTCGCGGTTGGTGACATCGACGCGGTGGCGAGCGACCACGCACCGCACGCGAGTGAACTCAAAGACCTGCCCTTTGACGAAGCACCCCCCGGGATGCTCAACCTCGAACACGCCGGCTCTCTGGCGTACGAGGCACTTGGTGAGGACCCGAACGCCCACACATTCTTCTCGGTCATGAGTCGGGTCCCCGCGCGCATCGCCCAACTCCGTCGTGAGGATAAACATCCTGATCACAGCGCTCACGGAGGAGGAATGACGGTGGGCGAGGACGCCAACGTGGTCGTCTTTGACCCCGCCGCGCGATGGCGCGTTGATCGATTCGCGCTGGCGAGTCGCGCCATGAACACCCCCTACGACCAGCGCGAGATGCGCGGACGGGTGCGCGCGCTCGTGGTACGCGGTTCCCTCGTCGTGACGGACGGTTCGCTCACGTGAGTCGACTCGAAACCCGGTTGGTCCTAGCTGACGGCACGACCTTCGAGGGATACGCCGCGGGGTACGTACCCGCCGCGGGCGTTACCACCGGTGAGTTCGTCTTTAACACCTCGACCAGCGGATATCAGGAGGTCGTGACCGATCCCAGCTACGCCGGTCAGATCATTACCTTCACCTATCCCCACGTTGGCAACTACGGAGTCACGCCCCGAGACGATGAGGCTCGCCGGCCGTGGTGTCGGGGTGTCGTGATCCGAGAGCTCAGCGAACTGCCCTCGAGCTGGCGATCCGAAGAGGCCCTCGAGGCGTTCCTCGTTCGCCATCACGTTCCGGCCATCGTGGGGATCGATACCCGTCGACTCACGCGTCACCTTCGCGCGCACGGTGCCATGCCGGGAGCCTTTGGCCACGGGGAAGGGCTCGATGACGCGGCCCGAGCGGCCACGGGCACCGACGGCCGTGACTACGTGAGCGACGTGTCGACGTCGTCGCCCTACGAGCGCGGTAGCGGTGACTTGCACGTGGTGGCCTTTGACTACGGAATCAAATCGACGATGGTCGCCCAACTGGCCGCGCGCTTTCGCGTCACCGTGGTGCCGGCGTCCTTTGACGCGCACGCCGTCGGCGAACTGCACCCCGACGGTGTCTTTTTGTCCAATGGTCCCGGGGACCCCGCGGCGCTGGGTGCCCAGGTGTCGACGATCGCCGAGCTGCTCGGCACGACACCCATCTTTGGGATCTGCCTGGGCCACCAGCTCCTCGCCGACGCCTTGGGGGGCGCGACCTTCAAGCTGCCCTTCGGACACCACGGCAGTAACCACCCCGTCATGGACCTCGCGACCAGACGCGTCGAGATCACGGCCCAAAACCACAACTACGCCGTCGTGCCCGACTCGCTCGAGCGCGGCGTGGTGAGCCACGTGAACCTGAACGACGGCGTGATCGAGGGAGTGAGTTGCGCGCCGGAGCGCTGCTTTTCGGTCCAGTACCACCCCGAGGCCGGTCCCGGGCCCCACGACGCGCGCTACCTCTTCGAGCGCTTCGAGACACTGCTGCGCACGAACGCGCTGGAGGCGATCTAGTGCCCCGACGTAACGACATCGCTTCCATCATGGTGATCGGCTCGGGGCCGATCGTGATCGGTCAGGCCTGCGAGTTTGACTACTCGGGCACTCAGGCCTGCCAAGTGCTGCGGGCTGAGGGGTATCGCGTCGTGCTGGTCAACTCCAATCCGGCCACCATCATGACGGATCCGGCGACGGCCGACGCCACGTATATCGAACCCCTAGACGCCGACGTGCTCGTGGACATCATCGAGCGCGAGCGCCCCGACGCCCTCTTACCCACGCTCGGGGGCCAGACCGCCCTCAACCTCACCATGGAGCTTGTGCGTCGCGGCGAGCTCGAACGCCGGGGTGTCGAGGTGATCGGGGCGCGCCCCGAGGCGATCGAGACCGCCGAGGATCGCGAGCGTTTCAAAGAAGCGATGGCCGACATCGGCCTGGCCGTTCCCGAGTCGGGTTTCGCGCACGACGTGGACGAAGCCCTCGCCATCGCTCACAAGATTGGCTGGCCGATCATCATTCGACCCAGCTTTATCCTCGGTGGGGCGGGCACGGGCATCGCGCACGGCGATGAGGAGTTCCTTGTTCTGGCCAGCCAGGGCCTGAGCGCCTCACCGATCGGTGAGATCCTCGTGGAGAAGTCGATCGCCGGCTGGAAAGAGTTCGAGCTCGAGGTCATGCGCGACGGCGCGGACAACTGCGTGGTCGTGTGCAGCATCGAGAACTTTGATCCCATGGGCGTTCACACCGGTGACTCGATCACCGTGGCTCCCCAGCAGACGCTCTCGGATGTCGAGTATCAGGCCATGCGCGATGATGCCTTTCGCGTGCTGCGCCGCGTGGGGGTCGAGACCGGGGGATCGAACGTCCAGTTCGCGGTCAATCCCGCGACCGGTGAGCGCCTCGTCATCGAGATGAACCCTCGCGTCTCGCGCTCGAGCGCCCTCGCGTCCAAGGCCACGGGTTTTCCGATCGCCAAGATCGCCGCCCGGCTGGCGGTGGGCTACACGCTCAACGAAATCGACAACGACATCACTCGCGTCACGCCAGCCAGTTTCGAGCCCGTGATTGACTACGTGGTCACCAAGATTCCGCGCTGGGCCTTCGAGAAGCTGCCCGGGTCATCGGCGCGCCTCGGCACCCGGATGCAGTCGGTGGGTGAGGTGATGGCGATCGGGCGCACGTTCCCTGAGTCGCTCCAAAAGGCCGTCCGGTCGCTCGAGCAGGGTCGAGATGGCTTCGCGCTCGGCGAGGACAGCGAGTTCGTCGCCTATAGCGACGCCCAACTCTGGGAGCGCTGCGAGGTGGCCACGCCCGAGCGCCTCTTCGCGCTGGGCGAGATCCTGCGTCGCGGCGCGAGAGTTCGCGAGGTCGCCGAGCGCACCGGGATCGACCCGTGGTTCGTGCACCAGTTGGCGCTCATCGTCGAGCGAGAGGTCGAACTCGCTCACCTCGATCCCGCGCGCTTTACTGCGCGCGAGTGGCGCCGCTACAAGCAGTGGGGATTTTCTGATACTCAGATCGCTCAACTCACAAAGACGAGTCCTACGTCGGTCGCCACGTGGCGTCGGGCCCGGGGGGTGGTGACGACCTACAAGACCGTTGACACCTGCGCCGCGGAGTTCGCGGCCACGACGCCCTATCACTACAGCACCTACGAGGATGACAGCGAGGTAGCGTCCTCCTCGCGCGACCGGGTGGTCATCTTGGGCTCGGGACCCAACCGCATCGGTCAGGGCATCGAGTTCGACTACTGCTGCGTGCACGCGGCCATGGCGTTGCGCGCCATGGGCTATGAGGCGGTCATGGTCAACTGCAATCCCGAGACGGTCTCGACGGACTACTCGACGTCGGATCGTCTGTACTTTGAACCGTTGACCCCCGAGGATCTGGCCGAGGTGATCGCCGCCGAACGTGCGGCCTGCGTGGACGGCGCGCGCCTCGCTGGGGTCATTGTCGCCCTGGGGGGACAGACACCGCTCAAACTCTCTCACTCCCTCGAACCCGAGCTGGTGTTGGGCACGCCGGTGCGATCGATCGACGTCGCCGAGGATCGTGAGCGCTGGTCGCAGATCTGCCAATCGCTGGGGCTTCTCCAGCCGCCCGGGGACGTCGCGGTCTCACTGGACGAGGCGCGCGTCATCGTCAAGCGCGTGGGCTATCCGGTGTTGGTGCGTCCGAGCTACGTCTTGGGCGGGCGAGCCATGGAGATCGTCTACGACGACGCGTCGCTGGAACGGGTGATGAACGACCTGACCAGCGAGCACGGTCCGCTCGCGCGAGAAGGCGGTGTGTCCCAGACTCGACCCATTCTGCTCGACAGCTTTCTCGAAGACGCCACCGAGGTCGACGTCGATGCGGTGCGCGACTCGCGCGGTGACGTCTACATCGCCGGGGTCATGGAACACGTGGAGGAGGCGGGCGTACACTCGGGCGACTCCGCGTGCGCTTTGCCGCCTCAGTCTCTGAGCGACCAGGTCATCGCGACCCTTGGCGAGAGCACCACGAAGATCGCGCACGCCCTGGAAGTCGTAGGGCTCATCAACGTACAGTTCGCCGTCAAAGATGACCAGGTCTTCGTGCTCGAAGCCAATCCCCGGGCCAGTCGCACCGTGCCCTTTGTGGCCAAGGCGACCGGCGTGCCCCTGGCCCAAGTGGCGGTGCGCGTGATGATGGGACACACCTTGGCTCGGCTGCGCGAAGAAGGAGTGGTGACGCGCACGACTCCTCGCCCCGCTCACGTGAGCGTGAAAGAAGCAGTGTTGCCCTTTAGCCGCTTTCCCGAAGTTGACACCGTCCTTGGCCCTGAGATGCGTTCGACCGGCGAGGTCATGGGCATCGGCGAGAGCTTCGGCATCGCCTTTGCCAAGTCGCAGTTAGCGGCCGGTACCCGACTGCCCGATCAGGGCCAGATCTTCATGTCGTTAGCCGACCGCGACAAGGTGGCGGGTGTGGAGCTAGCCCGACTCTTCGTGGACCTGGGATTTCGCCTGGCGGCCACGGTAGGTACAGCGGGCTACTTTCGCTCCCAGGGTGTGAACGTGGACATGCTGGTGGGCAAGGTGGGTTTGAGCGACCTGGCGAGCGACGCCGTGGGGCTGATCGCCACCGGTGAGGTCCAGATGGTGGTGAACACACCCTCGGGGTCGAGTGCGCGCTCCGACGGCGCGGAGATTCGAAAGGCCTGCGTGGTGAACGCCGTCGCCTGCGTCACCACGTTGAGCGCGGGCTTCGCCGCGGCCAAGGGAATCGCCGATACTCGCGACAAGGGTTGGCGCGTGGCGTCACTCCAGTCGCTGCACTCATGAGGACGTACCCGACCCGAGTGGGCGACGTGGCCCTCAGCTCCGCGGTGCTCACGGCCTCGGGCACCTCGGGACACGGGGATGAACTCGCCGACTACGGCGACCTCGCCCAGCTCGGCGCCGTTGTGACCAAGTCGCTGGCCTCCTTTGCCTTCGAGGGCAACCCGCCACCGAGGCTCACGAGTTCGGGGTCTCACATGGTGAACGCCGTGGGCCTGGCCGGTCCCGGGGTGTCGGCGTGGCGAGCCGAGTACCTTCCCGGGCTCCTGGCGCGCGGCGCGACGGTCGTGGGCTCCATCTGGGGTCGCAGCGTCGATGAGTTCGCGAGCGCCGCGAGCCAGATGCGCGGATCCGGGATCGCGGCCCTGGAAGTGAACGCGAGTTGTCCGAACCTCGAGAGCCGCCGGGAGATCTTCGCCCACTCGCCCTCGGCCACCGCCGAGATCGTGGCCGCGGCCACGGTGGCCGGCGTTCCACTGTGGGCGAAGCTCAGTCCCAACACGCCACTTTTGCTCGAGGTTGCCGAGGCGGCCCTGGCGGCCGGGGCCGAGGCCCTGGTCCTCGTCAATACCGTTTTGGGCCTGGTCGTCGACATCGAGTCGCGACGCCCCGCGCTGGGAAACATCGGCGGGGGAGTGAGCGGACCAGGTATCTTGCCCGTCGCGCTGCGAGCGATCTATGAGTGTCGAGACGCGTTCGCGCACGCACCGATCGTGGGCGTAGGTGGCGTGGCGTCGGGCCGCGATGCGGTGGCCATGGTGATGGCCGGGGCCAACGCCGTAGAGGTCGGTACCGCGACGTTCGCCGACCCGCGCGCACCGTGGCGGGTGCAACGAGAGCTCGACGACTGGTTGGCGACCCATGGCGTGACGTCGCTGGAGCAAGTGAGAGGGGTCGCTCATGGGTGAGGCGTTTGGCGCGAGGCTCTCCGAGCGCCTGAGAGAGCTTGGTCCACTGTGCGCCGGCGTTGATCCGAGCCGCGAGGTGCTCGCGCGCTGGGGCTACCCCGACGACGTGGAGTCCCTCGAGTTCGTCGCGCGCAGTGTCCTCGAGGCGCTCAGCGGCGTGGTGTCGGCGATCAAGCCTCAGGTCGCGTACTTCGAACGCTTCGGATCAGGGGGGTATCGCGTGTTGGAGCGACTCATCGCCGACGCCCGAGACGCCGAGGTCTTGGTGGTCGCTGACGTGAAGCGCGGCGACTTTGCTCCCACGAACATGGGCTACGCGCAGGCGTGGCTCGAGGAGTCCTCACCGCTGCGCGTCGATGCGCTAACGGTGAGTCCCTACCTGGGGGTTGGCGCCCTCGCGCCGTTCTTCGAGCGAGCCGCCGTCGCCGATCGCGGTGTGTTCGTGCTGGCCGCGACGTCCAACCCCGAGGGGCGAGTCGTCCAGGGTGCGCGCACCGAGACACACGAACGCGTCGAGGACATGGTCTTGCGCGAAGTCGCCGAGATCAACCACTCCGAGGAGGGCAGCGCCTCGGTGGGTGTCGTGTTGGGCGCGACGCGTGACGCGCCTCGCTTTGATCTCAATACCCTGGGTGGCCCGTACCTGGTCCCGGGCATTGGCGCCCAGGGCGCCGACGCCGCGGACGTGGCCCGTCTCTTCTCGGGGTGCCAGGACCCCCAGGTGCTCGCCAGCGTGTCGCGCGACATCTTGTACGCCGGGCCCGAGCGACGCTCGCTGCGCGATGCGGCTCAGCGCTGGCGCGACAGCCTCTGGAACGCACTCGGCTCGGGTCGCTGACGCGCTGGCCAACCCTCACGCGCACGGGATCGTTAAGAATCTCTTAACGATCCCCACCACCACAGGGTCATATTCGCACGACGCTGCGGTTCTGGGGAATCTACGCCGCGGTGGTCAGGAATATCGTGATCAGGTTGGGAAAGACTCTCTAGCCGTCGCGACCACCTGGGACTAGTCTGACGAACGTGACACCGACGCCACCGACCCTGTCGCAAGAACAGCGCGTAGAAGCGTCCCGTCTGGCCGTGGCGAATCGACGTCGCCGCGCCGAGGTCAAGCGGATGGTCAAGACGGGCGAGCTCTCGCTCGAGCAGCTCTTTACTCTGGCCGCACAGGAGGAGTGCGTCGCGCAGATGCGCGCGTATGACTTGATCAGCGCCCTTCCGGCCATTGGTGAAGTGAAGGCCGAGCGCATCATGAAGAGCGCGTCGATCGCCAAGACTCGCCGCATTCGCGGTCTCGGTCCCAAGCAGCGCGCCGAACTGTTTCGAGCTCTTGTCCGCTGAGCCGCTGCTCGTTATCTTCATCGGGCCTGGCGGAGTCGGCAAAGGAACCCTGGCCCAGCGCGTCGTTGACATCGACCACCACATATGGCTGAGTCGAAGTTGGACCACGCGTGCTCCTCGAGCGAGTGAGTCGGGCGACGAGTATCACTTCGTCGATCACGACACCTTTACCAAGGCCATCGACGCGGGCGGGTTTCTCGAGTGGGCCGAGTTCCACGGCAACCTCTACGGCACCCCTCGACCCGAGGTGCCTGAGGGCTGTGACGTGTTACTGGAGATCGAAGTCCAAGGAGCTGAGCAGGTCTTGGCTCTTCACCCCGACGCCGTGGTGTTCTTGATCCTGCCGCCGTCGATGGACCTGCTCGAAGAGCGTCTGCGCGCGCGCGGGGACGACGATGAACACGTGGCTGATCGCCTGGCCAGTGCCCCCGCGGAACTCGAACGGGGTCGAAAGCTCGCCACCTACGTGGTCACCAACGACGACGTGGAGCGGGCGTCAGGGGAAATCCTCTCTATACTGGAGGGGCTCCGCCGGCAACGGCGCGACTTCTCCTCAAAGGACTGACCCGCCATGGCCGAACGCCCCACTCTCGTTGACCCACCCATCGAGGACCTGCTCACGCGCGTGGGCGAGTCCAAGTTCACCCTGGTCGCGGTAACCGCGATTCGGGCCCGCGAGATCAACGAGTACTACAACGGACTGGGTTCGGGCCACGGCGCACTCATACCGCCCCAGGTCTCGTCGCTGTCGAACAAGTCGCTCTCACTCGCCATGGAAGAGCTCTACGAAGGCAAACTGCAGTTTCACCGCCCGACCGCCGAGGAGCTCGAAGACGAGCGACTCCAGGCCGAGGCGCTGGAGCAGGCCCGCCAGGACGCCAACAGTGACCTGGACGCCTTCACCGATGCCCTCCGCGACGCCTAAGCCAGACGCTCCTTTCGTTGTCCTCGGTGTGGCCGGGGGGATCGCCGCGTACAAGTCAGTTGAGCTGTTGCGGTTGTTGCGCGAGCGCGGGTACCACGTCGCACCCGTGCTGACCCCCGACGCCACGAGATTCGTCGGTACCGAGACGTTCTCGGCTCTCGCCAGTGAGCCCGCTCGCACCTCGCTGTACGGCGACTCGACGACGCCGATCCCCCACACCTATCTGGGCCAGCACGCTGACGTCGTGGTCGTGGCACCCGCCACCGCGCACCTCATCGCGCGCTACGCGATCGGTCTGGCCGACGATCTCTTGATGGCGACCTTGCTCGCGACGCGCGCCCCGGTGCTGTTGTGCCCGGCGATGCACACCGAGATGTGGGAGCAGCCGTCGGTCCAAGAGAACCTCGCGACCCTGCGCCGTCGCGGGGTGTTGGTGCTCGAGCCCGAGGTCGGAGTGCTCGCCGGGGGCGACGAGGGTGCCGGTCGCTTGCCGGAGCCCACCAAGGTGGCCGAGCTGCTCGAGCACATTCTGGAGGGATACCGTGGCGAGTTGAGCGGCAAGTCGGTGGTGATCAGCGCCGGGGGAACCCGAGAGGCGATCGATCCGGTGCGGGTGGTGACGAATCGCTCGTCGGGCCGTCAGGGCTACGCACTCGCCGAAGCCGCCGCGCGCATGGGTGCACGCGTCACGCTCGTGACGACCGTGGAGCGTGACCTCGCCCTCGATACTCGACGATCCATTGAGCTGGTGCGCGTCGAGAGTGTTGAGCAGATGCGCGAGGCTATCCTCGTGCGCAGCCCGCAGAGCGACTGCGTGATCATGGCGGCGGCCGTGGCCGATTTCACTCTCACGCCGTCAGCACAGAAACTCAAGCGCGGCGACGGACCGCCGGATCTGCACTTCGAACCCGCGCCCGACATACTCGCCGACCTCGTCGCCCACCGTCACCCAGGACAAGTTGTCGTCGGCTTCGCGGCTGAGACCAATGACGTCGCCCAGAACGCCGCCGCCAAGTGGCGCGACAAGGACCTTGACCTGCTCGTCGTGAACGACGTCAGTGCACCCGGCGCGGGGTTTGAGCATCCGACGAACGAAGTCGTGCTGTGGAGCAAAGACGCGGAACCCGAACGCGTGTCGTTACGCTCGAAAGAAGAGGTTTCGCGGGCGATCTTGACTAGGGTACTTACATTGTTCGCCACGGCAGACATCAGATAGTTCAAGGAGCCCCATGAGCGACCGCACCGTCTTCACGTCGGAGTCGGTGACTGAAGGTCACCCCGACAAGATCGCCGACCAGGTCTCTGACGGTGTGCTGGACGCCATCTTGACCCAGGATCCCTTCGCGCGGGTCGCCTGCGAAACCCTGCTCACCACCGGGCTGTGCGTGGTGGCCGGTGAGATCTCCACCACGGCCGTCGTGGACATCTCGGCGATCGCACGCAAAACC
>DATJUR010000085.1:0-8447 GCA_035502215.1 Acidimicrobiales bacterium
TTCGTGCGCCGCCACAGCTCTCCCTACGTGCTCAGTCTCTTGGGTGGCGGTTGGATGCTCGCGTTCTTCCTCATCCCACTGGTCTCGGGGCTCATCGTGTCGCTGGAGACGGGCAACCCGATCTCGGGCTATCACCTGACCTGGAACTGGGCGATCTACAAGCAACTGTTCGTTCACTCCGACATCCCGTACACCACGTTTTTCCTGCGTTCGCTCTACTACGGCGCGGCCTCCACGATCATCAGTATCTTGATCGCGTATCCGATGGCCTACTTCATTGCCTTTAAGGTGAAGGAGCGCTGGAAGAGCCCACTTTTGTTTTTGGTGCTGCTGTCCTTTTTCGTGTCGTTCGTGATCCGCATCGACATGTGGTCCTTCATCCTCTCGAACCAGGGAATCGTCATCACCGCGTTGCACAAAATGCATCTGGTCTCGAAGAACTTCCACATCTTGGGCACGTCGAACGCCGTGATTGGTGGGGACGTCTACAACAACCTGGCCTTCATGGTGCTGCCGATCTACGTCGCCCTCGAACGAGTCGACGGACGGATCCTCGAAGCGGCGCGCGATCTCTACTCGAGTGGACGACAGGTCTTCTTGCGCGTCGTGCTGCCACTGTCGCGCGCGGGCATCTTCGCGGGGGTACTGCTGGTCTTTATCACCACCGTCGGTGACCCGGTGGTCTCCTCGCTGCTGGGCGGGGTCAACACCTACACGATTGGACAGGCCATCCAGGACTCGTATCTCACCAACCAGCAGTTCAACGTTGCTGCGGCCCTGTCCACGGCCCTGATGGTGGTGCTCGGCATCATCATGTTCATTTACGCCCGAGTCTTTGGCACTCAGAACATCGAGATCCTGGTATAGCGATGGCCACGATCGAACGCCGATTCGAGCGCCGCAAGCGCAGCCCCTGGCTGGCGGGCTTCTACTGGCTCGTTATCGCCGTGACCTTCGTGCCGATCGTGGTGATGATTCTCTATAGCTTTAACGCGGCACCGACCAGCCGCATCACCTTCAGCTGGTACGGATTCACCACCTACTGGTATCGCAACCTGGGACAAGTAGACGGTCTCACCCATGCGTTCGCGACGTCCATTGAGGTGGCGCTCATCTCATCGCTCGTCTCGGTGGCCATTGGCACCCCGCTGTCGATGGCGCTCGCGCGCTATCGCTTCTGGGGCCGAGGCCTGCTCAGCTCCATGGTGTTCGCCGACATCGCCGCGCCCTCGATCGTGGTGGGTGCGGCCTCCTTATCGTTCTTTCTCTCGATCAACCTCGACACGGGCCTGCTCACGATTCTCATCGCCCACATTGCCTTCAACGTGGCCTACGTGGTGGTGGTGGTCCAGGCGCGACTCTCCGGCATGGACACCGCCATTGAGGACGCCGCGCGCGACCTGGGGGCGGGTCCCTTCACCACCTTCACGCGCGTTACGCTGCCCCTGTTGTGGCCCGCGTTGCTGGCGGCGGGACTGATGGCCTTTGCCATGTCCATTGACGACTACGTGATCACCAGCTTCGTCGCGGGTTCCACCGTTACCTTCCCGCTCTTCGTCTACGGCGCGGCCAAGGTCGGCCTGCCGCCTCAGGTGCTGTGCTTCGGCACGATCATCTTCTTCGTGGGTCTCGGTGTCGCGGTCGCCAACGGACTTTTGAATCGTCGGCACTTCGGAAAGCGTGCCACCACCGAGGATGAAGTCGAGAGCACCCTGCCGCTCGCTCCGGCTAGCGAGCGAACGCTCGAGGTCGTCTAGCTCGCCAGGGCGTAGACGACGGTCACCTGCACGTTGAGCGACTGAGAGCCCGATTCGATCGGCACGGATTTGGCCGCCGCGCTGGCGAACTGGGTGAAGGGCAGGATGATGCCCGTGGACCCGGTGTTCTCGTGGTCCGTCACCTTGACGATGGAGCCGAGCGACGTTCCGCCACCCCGGGCGATCTGGCTTGCCTCAAGGCGCGCGTTCTGCATCGCCTTGGTGCGAGCGCGCGCGAGGTACTTGGATTGATTCGAGATCGAAAAGCTCACCCCGCTGAACTGGACGCCGTTGCCTGCGGTGTTGGAGGCCGCGTCGATGGCGGCCCCTGCCTTGGCGAGGTCGTGCATCGTGACGGTGAGCTGGTCACTGACGGTAAAGCTGATTACCGCTCCGCTCGAGTTCGTGTTGTCATAGATGCTGAGATCCGAGGTCTGCAGGTTCTTCTTGGTCACGCCATTGGTGAGCAGGGAGTGCTCCATCGCGGAGGTCTTGACGTTGTTCTGGCGCAGGGCCGCCGCCGCGCTGCGCGCGGTCGTCGAGACACCGATCTGGAAGCTCACGGTGTTGGGCGTGCCCGTGACAGTGCCCGAGCCGGTCACGGTGATGGTCGCGGCCCCGGCCGAGGAGTGCGAGTGCCCGAGCGTCTCGCCCACGAACGCGATGACCGCAATGACCGCGGCAAAGACGATCAGCAGCGCCATGCGCAGCACCGCCGAGGGGCCGCGCAGGCGAAAGGTCGGATTGGATGGTGCGGGATCGTGAGTGCTCACGCGGTCTCCTTCATCAACACGGACATCCGTGGGGCGACGATCACTGAGATCGTCGTCTGTCTATGTCCTTGTCGCGGACTGCGAGAACTTTCTAAAAACTTTTGTCGACGAGCGAACGCACGATGCGCGCGAAGTCGGCGGAGCGTTCTTCCCAGTTGTGGTACTGATCGAAGCTGGGTGCGGCCGGCGAGAGCAGCACCACGCCGCCGTGCACGAGCGCTGCGCGCGCGAGACGCACCCCCTCCTCCATTGAGGCCGCGCTGTGCCGAGTAATTCGGTGGCAGCGCTGAGTCACCGCGTCGCCGATGCGCAGGCCCGCGTTGCCCATGGTGATCAGCGTCGTGTCGAACCCTCGAGCGCACAAGGCAACCGCCAAGTCGTCGTAGTCGACTCCACGGTCGAAACCGCCCGCGATAAGGGCGAGGGGTTCGTCGCAAAAGACATCCAGAGCGGCCAGCGTGGGCAGCACCGAGGTGGCCAGGCCATCGTCGACGTAGCGCACGGTCGTGTCCTCGCGGCGTTCGTGCGCCACGAGGGTGAGTCGACCCGAGAGTGGTTGGAACTCACTCGCGCGCTCGCGTACGCGCTCGCGCACGACCGTCAGCTCGACTCCGGTGAGCTCGGCGACGGCCGCCAGGGCCAGGGCCACGTTGGAGTCGTTGTGTTCACCGATCAGTCCGAGGGCAACCGCCAAGTGCGTGACGTCGCTGCCGACGTAGACGAGCTCCCCGCCGATCTCTGATTCGTGCTCGTGCAGGGTGGGCGAGTCGGCCACCAGCGTGCGATGCACCCCCTGGGCGCGAGTGAGTGACAGCTTGTCGCGGCGGTACTGCTCGAGCGAGCCGTGCCAGTCGATGTGATCCTCGCCCAATGAGGTCACCACCACGACGCGGGGTGCTATGTCCAAGTCGACGATTTGAAAGCTCGAGACCTCGAGCACCAGCCACCCACGTGAGGTGTTCACCGCCGGGTCGTAGGGCGCGCGACCGATGTTGCCCAGGCGCTGAGCCGTCTCACCCAGGCAGGTGAGAAAGAAGGTGATGAGCGCGGTGGTCGTCGACTTGCCCTTGGTTCCCGTGACGGCGACCACCCGCTCGCGCTCGGTGTCGTGGAGCCACAGGTTGAGTGCCGACGTCACGCTCACCCCATAGTCCTCTAGTTCGAGGACGTCGGCGCGACGCCGGGGAATGCCGGGGCTCTTTAAGACGACCTCGCAGGTGAAGAGTGCCTCGAGACCGCCGCGCTCGGTCACCAGGACGTCGTCACCGAGGCCCTCAACATCGTCGACGATGACCAACTCGCTGGTCCCGCGCAGCAAGTCCGCTGCGGCGCGACCTTCGATGCCAAAGCCGAAAATGCCGACCCGACGTCCGGCGAGGTCAGCGAAGCCAGTGGGCCGGAACACGATCGTTCCCTTGAGGCTCGAGCAGCTCGTCGAAACTTCGTGACGGCCCGATTTCCTCGGCAATCTCGCTGAGACGAGGTACGTCGCGCCACTCGGCCATCTGGCTCACCATGCTCAGGGCGACGGCACTCTCGTCGGGGTCGCCCACGCACTCGAAGGGCTTGGCCTGAGTGCCCAGACCGACGAGGACGCGCAGCTGGTCGACACGGGCGTCGTCGCTCAAGGGTTCGTGGCCAAAGATTTCGCGCAAAGCGGCCCGCGAGAGGTACGGCGCGAGCATCAGGTTGATGAACAGGCACTTGTCGCACTCGCCACACCACGAAGCCTCACGCTCGTCGGGGCTCTGGCGAAAGGCGCGGTTGCAGCTACGAAAGACGTGGTGGTACTGGGGGAGTCGACTAAATGCCTGGGCGACCGAGACTTCACTGCGGGCGCGCAGGAAACTGGCTACCACGAGCTGATCGCCGAGGCGTTCGCTGAGGGCATCGGCGATCAACACCTCGGCGGCCAGGGACTTGCTCCACTGATGATTCACCTCGCGGCCCGACCACTCCAAGTTGGGCCGCGAGGCGGAGTGCTCGTTGCTCATCACCACCCCACCACGACCCGAGGCCACCGCGGCCATCGCGCCGAGCAAGGTGACCATGGCGGTCACGGGGACGTGCCCGCGAAAGAAACTCGCCTCATCCGCCAGCAGTTGGTCATCCAGATGGCGGGTTGCACGAACGATCGCTCGGGCGCTCTGGGCGGCCGTCTCTTCGAGCGGCGCGAAGCGACCCGAAGAGGGGCTGACGATGAACAACGCCGCATCGAGGTCTGGCGCGAGCGACTCCAGCGTGACCACCGAGTCGATGCCCCCGCCGAAGGGAACGAGGACGCGCTGCGCGTCGAGGGTGACGGGAGTCGCGGTGACGTTGCGGCCGCCCACGACGATCACATCACCGAGTGGCAGGTCGTTGCGATAGGAGAACTCGGCCAGCCCGTCGCGCACGGCCGCCTCCAGGAGGCGTCGGGCCGCCGCGCCGAGCGGAACGTCGCCGACGTCGATGCGCCGGGCCGCCCCGGTCTTAAAGTACGAGAGTCCCGCCACGAGGTACCACAGCTCGGCTACCGCGCGCACGGCCGGTGTGTTGAGCGACGCGACGCCCTCAAAGACGACCGTTTCGTGGAAGAGCCGCCCGTCCACGTCGTAGGTCGCGCGCGCCGTCGTCTCGTCGAGGTCAAGTTTGACGTAGCGGAACACCTCGGCCCGCCGTGGAGTCATCGTGTCGCTCATGGCCGAACTCATGCTACGGCCCGTCTCGCCACGACCGAGAAGCGCCCGCAGGGCCGCTGCGCACGGTCGCTGAAGAATACTGATCCGCCGTCGGTCACCTGGCGACTCAACGCGATGCGATCGTCTCTGACGCCCGCGGCGAGCAGCTGGTGCACGGCGACCAAGCGAAGGTCAAGGCGCGACCGGTCCTCGCCGTCGGCCGCGAGCGCCCCAGGGATGTGGGTGAAGTGCTCGGCTACCTCCGGGCCCACTTGGTAGCTCTCCTGGGAGATGGCGGGTCCGATGAAGGCGTGGGTGCCCGGGGGAGACAGCACGTCCAGACTGCGGGCGATGACCCCGGCCGCCAGGCCGCGCCAGCCGGCGTGGACCACGGCAACCTTGTTCGTCGACTCGTCGGCGAGCACCAGAGGCACGCAGTCGGCGACCAGCATGGCGATCGCCAGCGCCGGGTCGTCGCTCACCAGTGCGTCCGCTTCGTCGCCGGGTGCGACGAGCGTCGCGTCGAGCACGCGATCGCCGTGGACTTGTCGCACGGTGACTAAGCGATCGAACTCGACGCCCGCGGCCGTGGCCACACGAACCCGATTCTCGCGCACATGATCCTCGTCGTCACCGACGTGCTCGGCCAAGTTGAGCGAGTCGTAAGGGCCCTCGCTGACTCCGCCAAAGCGGTCGGTGACGAAGGCGTCGACCCCGAGCGCTCGGAGATTCTGCGCGGGATACACGGTGAGTTCACCGCGCTGCTGGGCGACGAGGAGGAGGTCTTGGGTCATGAGACGCAACGCCCACCCTAGGCGCGTCGCATTACTACTCATCGCCCGTCACGGTTTCCCAGCGGCGCAAAAGTCCGCGATGACAGGTGCATAACCTATGGTCAATGTCATGCTGTCTGGTGTCCGAGGGTTTGGCTCATAACCTGCGAGCCCTTAGTGGTCATCACGCTTTTTGCCGACCCTCGGACATGCGGAACCAGTCGGCGTGGCTTGATAGGAGCGTGACACCGCCCAAATTAAGTAGTGCCCTCCGACTGGTCCCGTTCTCATCATCAACCGAGAATGGAGACGACATGATCACTTTAGGCATTGACGCCCACAAGCGCACGCACACCATCGTGGCGGTCGACGAGGCCGGTCGCCAACTGGGCGTTCGCACGACGGCGGCCACCACGACCGAGGAGCACCTGGCCCTGGTGCGCTGGGCCGACCAGTTCGGCAGCCCGCGCACCTTCGCGGTCGAGGACTGTCGGCACCTCGCGCGCCGGCTCGAACGAGACCTGCTGGGAGCGGGTGAACGAATCGTGCGCGTGCCACCCAAGCTCATGGCCCACGCCCGGGACGCTGCGCGCACCTATGGCAAGTCCGATCCGATTGACGCCCTCGCGGTCGCCCGGGCGGCCCTGCGTCAGCCCGACCTGCCGATCGCCCAGTTGGACGGACCGAGTCGTGAGATTCGCCTCCTGGTGGATCACCGAGAAGACCTGGTGGCGGAGCGCACGCGGATTCTGAACCGGCTTCGCTGGCACCTGCACGAACTCGATGCGTCCTGGGATCCGCCCGTGCGCTCATTGACGAGGTACGTCCAACTGGAAAAAGTGGCGCAGCGCCTGCGTGGCTGTGAGGGGACCGTCGCGCGCATTGCCCGAGAACTCGTGGAGCGTGCCCGGCAGATCACTGTGGCGGAGCGCGCCCTCACTCGTGAGATCGAGACCCTCGTGACGTGCGTGGCAGCGAATCTCCTGTCGATGCCGGGCGTGGGGGTGCTCACGGCGGCGAAAATCGTGGGCGAAGTGGCCGACATTCGTCGCTTTAGCTCCAAGGGCGCCTTCGCCCGCCACAACGGAACGGCCCCCCTGCCGGTGTGGAGCTCGAACCACGAGCGCTTTCGCCTGAGTCGCACCGGCAACCGCCAGCTCAACTGCGCGATTCACCGCATTGCGATCACTCAGGCGCGGTGCTACGAACCGGCGAAGGACTTTCTTGCGCGACGCGCGGCGATGGGTAATACCGCCCGCGAGGCTCGACGGGCCCTCAAGCGCAAACTCTCTGACGTCATCTACCGAACCCTCCTACTCGACTCCACCAACAGCGAAACCATGGCGCTCGAGTGGGCGGCTTGACATAGGAGCAAAACGTGACGAGCGCTGACTTACTACCCGCGTGCTCTTTTCCGCCGCCGGGGACGATGGTCGACCTGGCCGTTTCGGGTGGTTCGGACTCGCTCGGCCTGCTGTTGTTGGCCCTCGACGCGCAGCTGGAAGTACGCGTGCACCACGTCGATCACCACGCCCGACCTTCGAGCGACGAGGACGCGCGCTTCGTGGTGGCACTCGCGAACTCTCTGGACGTCCCCGTCACCGTCTACGACGTGCTGGTTGAGCCCGGAGCTAACTTCGAGGCGCGGGCGCGCGCCGAGCGTCGTCGCGTGTTACCCAACAGATGCCTCACCGGACACACGATGGATGATCTCGCCGAGACCGTCTTGCTCAATATGTTGCGCGGCGCCGGCGTTGACGGGCTCTCCCCCATGGTCAACGACCCGACCAAGCCCCTGCTCGGGCTGCGGCGCGCCACGCTCGCCGACTACGTCACAGGGCGCGGACTGCAGGCACGAGTCGATGAGTCGAACGACAACCTCGCCTTTCGACGTAATCGGGTGCGTCATCAGCTTGTGCCGTTACTCAATGAGGTGGCCGAGCGCGACGTCGTTCCCGTGCTCGCGCGCCAGGCTGAAGTTCTCTTCGAGGACCGCCAGTGGCTCAGTGAACTGCTGAGCGACGACCTAGCCCGTGGCATCGAGGAGGTGGACTGTCGCGAACTGCGCGACTGGCCGCGCGCGCGGTTGGTGCGCTGGCTACGCGCGAAACTCGCGCGTCACGACGATCTGGGCGAAAGTCACCCGCCGAGCAGCGCCGAGATCGAGCGGGTGCTGCGAGTGATCAGCGGGGAGGTTGTCGCCGTCGAACTCGAGGGCGGCCGGCGACTCTCGCGTCGATCGCAGCGCCTCGCCCTGGAAGGCGACTCCACTACGCTGACCAGACATGGATAGGCACTCTCCCGACGACTTCACCGCAACCTGGGCCAAGGGCGTGCTGGGCGATGTGGTCGTGTCGGCCACGGAGTTGCGCGCGCGCGTGTGCGACCTCGGAGCACAGATCACCCTGGACTACGCCGACAAGCCGCCGTTGCTGGTGGGGGTCTTAAAGGGCGCCATCAACTTCATGTCCGACCTCATGCGGG
>DATJUR010000086.1:0-6908 GCA_035502215.1 Acidimicrobiales bacterium
CGTTCGAGTGGATCGAGGCCCATTACGACCTCGCGGGGAACCATTGACGTTCGCCGCGGCGCCCGACTGAAAAACGACCGCTTCGGGGTCGCATCGTTATTTGACACAGGTGAAGGCTACAACGGCTCGTATATGCCGTCATGCGGTTAGAGCGATAGCATTGACCCCTCAGGGCGCTTAGCTCAGTTGGTTAGAGCGCAGCCTTCACACGGCTGAGGTCAGAGGTTCGAGTCCTCTAGCGCCCACCATCACTGTTGCCCGCTGTTCGGCGCGTCTCGTGCCGGGAATGATCGATTCTCACTTCAACGCAAGATACACAGCGGCGAAGTGACATCCCGCTCCCACCAGAGTCAAAGCGTGAAACAGTTCGTGAGGGCCAAACGTACGAGGCCACAAGCGCGGTCGCTTGAGGCCCAGGACGACTGCTCCGAGGGTGTAGGCGACTCCACCACTGATGACCAGAGCAAGACACGCCGGGCCGCCTCCTCGGTAGATCTGTGGAACGACCACGATGGCGGCCCACCCCATCACCAAGAAGGGTGTGGAGTTGAGCCAGTTCTGGGTATCCATAGTCAGCTGGCGAATCGCGATGCCCACCAGCGTGCCGGCGCCCAAGACGATCAGGACAACCACGCGCAGTACACCGTGCAGCGTCAAACCGATGATGGCCAGATAGGTCCCGGTGATGGCCAGAAAGATGGCGAGGTGATCTGCTCGGCGCCATCGTCGCCGAGCCTGCGGGGATCGGGCGAGTCGGTGATAGGAGGCGCTCGTGAAGAGCATCGAGCCAACACCGAGAACGAAGCAGAGGATCCAGGCGTCTTGAGCTCCCGAACGTGCGCGAAAGAACAGCACCGTGGACGCTCCCAACAGCAGCGGCAGGCCGCCAGCGTGGAGCCAGCCGCGCAGGTGCGGCGTGACGGGCGGTGACGTGGTCGCCTCGTGCCGGGCCATTCTGGAAGGCTACTGACGCTAATGAACACCAACGAAGTCGCGCGCAAGCCGGAGCCGCTTGTCGCCGAGTGAGTCGTTGACGCACGGTGGCTTCGCGGGCTCTTCGAGCATCCCTTACACTCTGCCCACGGAGACTCTGACATTCCTTTTCACCGACATTGAGGGCTCAACACGTTTGTTGGGGCGTCTCGGTCACGCCACGTACGGCCAAGTACTGGCCGATCATCATCGACTTATCCGATCTCGCTTAGCCGCGCACGATGGTAAGGAGATTGTCACCCAAGGCGACGGATTCTTTGCCGTCTTCTCTTCGCCCAGCGCCTGCGTGGCGGCGGTGATTGAGATGCAACAGGCGCTCGGCACCCACGAGTGGCCCGACGCCCAGGCGGTGCGCGTGCGGATGGGGGTCCACTGCGGTGAGGCGACGGAGATGGGAACCGGACTGGTGGGTCTTGACGTGCACCGCGCGGCGCGAATCGCAGCGGTCGCCCACGGGGGACAGATCGTGCTCTCGGGCGCCGCGGCCGCTCTCGTGCGTGACTCACTGCCCGTGCACACGTCGTTGCGGGACCTGGGGTATCACCGCCTCAAGGACCTCGGTCGGCCCGAGCAGATCTTCCAACTTGAGGCCGAGGGCCTGGAGAGCGACTTTCCCCCGCTGAGTTCACTGGACAATCCCTCGTTGGTCCACAATCTGCCCGCACAGTCGACTGTCTTTGTCGGGCGCGACCGTGAGGTGCAAGAGGTCCGGCGCCTGGTCGAGACGACGCGCCTGGTGACTCTCACCGGAGCCGGAGGGTCAGGCAAGACTCGTTTGGCGCTTCACGTGGCCGCGGAACTCCTCGATGGGTCCGGTGACGGCGTCTGGCTGGTCGAGCTCGCCCCGCTCTCGGACCCCGACGCCGTAGCGTCGACGATTAGCTCGGTGCTGGGAATAGCCACCCAGGCGGGCCGGCCCGCGTTGGAGACCCTGGTCGACGCCTTGGTGCCTCAGCGCATTCTCTTGGTGCTTGACAACTGCGAACATCTCATCGGGGACTGCGCCAAGGTGGCCGACGTCATACTGCGCCGATGTCCAGAGGTCCACCTAATCACCACGAGTCGCGAGCCGCTGGGCATCGGCGGCGAGACCATCTACCGGGTGCCGTCGCTGTCGCTACCCGCCACGGATGAGGAGGTCGTGACGGCCGTTGACTCAGACGCGGTGAAGCTCTTCGTCGAGCGCGCTCGCGGTCAGGGAGTTGATCTGGTGCTCGACGCGCACACCGGTCCGCTGGTGGTCTCGATCTGCCGACGACTCGATGGCATGCCCCTGGCCATTGAACTGGCCGCCGCCCGGATGCGCTCGCTCTCACTGTCCAGTTTGTATGACCGTCTCGACCAGCGCTTTCGACTTCTCACGGGCGGAAGTCGCAGCGCGTTGCCCCGCCAACAGACGTTGCGGGCCACCGTGGACTGGTCCTACTCCCTCTTGAGTGCCCCCGAGCGTTCGGTGCTTCAGCGCCTCTCGGTCTTCGCCGAGGGATTCGACCTCGAGGCGGCCGAGTCCGTCTGTGGCCTGGGCGACATCGACGCCTTCGACGTCACCGATCTGGTCGGATCGTTGGTGGATAAGAGCCTGGTGGTCGCCGAGTCGGTGGGCGATGCCATTCGCTACCGGATGCTCGAGACCATCCGCCAGTTCGGAGCCGAGCAACTGGTCGGGGGCGACGAGAGCGCCGCCGGCGCGGTACGAGCGGCGCACTGCGCCTACTACCTGTCGGTGGCCGAGCAGGCGGCCCCGCACCTCACCGGGTCCGAGCAGGGCCCATGGTTGGCCCGCCTGTCCGGCGAGCGGGCGAACCTGCGCCGCGCCATGGAACACACCGTTGCCGACCCAAACGGCACCGAGCTGATCCTTCGATTCGGCGTGGCCCTGCGGCGCTACTGGTGGGTGCACTCCCGCAGCGAAGCGATCGACTTGCTCGTGCCGGCCCTGCGGCATCCCGACGCGGAGCGGGACCCGGACTTGTACTGCGCAGCCCTCATCACCGCGGCCTACTGCGCTCGATCCGTTGACATCGCGACCTCTCGCTACCACGCCGAGCTCGCGGTGGAGACGGCTCGCAGATACAACCGCGAGCGATACCTCGCCGAGTCGCTCAACATTCTCTGCGCCGTGTGTTATTTCGCGGGTGATCCTGAGACGGGATTCGCCTTTGGCCGAGAAGGAGTCGAACGGGCTCGCCAACTCGGTGACGACGCCCTGTTGGGCGAGGGCCTGGCCATGTACTTGCTGTGTTGCAAGGTCGTCGAGCCCGAGCGAGCCGAGGAGCTGTTCGTTGAGGCGATCGCCTGCACGCAGCGCACCGGCGATCACTTTCTGGCCTACGTGCTCGAGAACAACGCCGCCGTTCACGCGCTCGACGAAGGAGACATCCGTTGGGCCAGAGCGCATCTCGAACGCGCCAACGAGGCCGGCGAAATGTTCGGAACCGTCTCTCCCAACGTGACCGTCAATCTGGGTTGGGTGCTGCGCGAAGAGGGCGACGCCGCGGGTGCGGGCAACATGTTCGAAAAGGCGCTCGCGATGGCGAGGCGCAACGGTGATCGCTCCTCGATGGCCTACGCGAACCTAGGTCTGGCGTGTCTGGCCGGCGACCAGGGTGACTGGCACCGAGCCGCCGTCCTGCACGGAGTGGCCCAGGCCTTTCTTGACCAGACCGGCGAAATATGGGTGCAGCCGGAACATCGATATTCCCAAGACAGCCTGGATCAGGTGCGCGCGGGTCTGGACGCTGATGAGTTTCAGCGGGCCTTTGTCACGGGCCGAGGACTTAGTACCAAAGAAGCCGTCGAACTCACCCTTCCGCGGTACCCCTCGACCTGACTACTCGGCACCGAGATACCTCGATAAGGGACATTTGCCCCTAGGGCTGGGCGCGCACCTCGTGAGACCCTAGAGATCTCGTCACGAGAGGATTCGCATGTCCACTCCAGGTATGGCCGCACTCCTGCCGCTCAACACGCTGGGCCACTACATCCACTGGCACTGGATCGACATCAGTGTGGCCAACTTCGTCGTCATCGTGTTGATGGTGGCGACATTCATCGCCGCACTCCTCGCGCCCTTTCCCGGTCGCCGGCGTCGCGGGGAGAATCAGTGAGCGACGAACTCACTCGCCAGTGGACCACTCGTCTGCGTCGACGGGTCGTGAGGCTGCTGCCGCCCGAGAAGGTTCTGCCCGACACCCAGCCCGCGTACGTGTCGTCGTGGATCTACGTCTTCGGCGTTACGACCATGGCGGCTCTGATGGTCGTGATTGCCTCGGGGTGCGTCCTGGCCCTTCGCGGACCTGAGTGGTGGCACCTATCCTCGGTGGGTCACTTCGTCAACTCGCTGCACCTGTGGAGTGTCGAGATCTTCTTCTTCGCCATGGTGATTCACCTGTGGGGCAAGTACTTCATGGCCGCGTGGCGTGGAGGTCGAGCGCTTACCTGGATTACCGGGGTGGTGACGTTTGTCACGTCGATCGCCACCGCCTTCACCGGGTATCTCGTCCAAACAAACTTTGACTCCCAATGGATCGCCACCCAGGCGAAGGACGGCATCAACGCCACCGGCGCGGGGGCGTACTGGAACGTGCTCAACGTGGGACAGATGCTGATGTGGCACATTGTCTTGTTGCCACTCGCCCTCGTGGCCCTCGTGGGACTGCACGTGTTGCTTGTACGCGTCAAGGGCGTGGTGCCGCCCTTTGAGGAGGCGTCGGCGAGATCGGTCGACGCGTGAGCGCGCGCCGTCGCGCGGACACCGACGTCCCCGAGTGGACGGGCCGACAGGTTCCCTACGACATCATCAAAGAAGGAGTCATCGCCCTGATCGTGGTGACGCTTCTCACTTTGGCCCTCGCAATCGTCTTCGGGTCGCCCGACGAGCCAGCCATCTCACTGAAATCGTGGTCGAGCGTGGCGCCGGTCGATTTTGCCCAGGACGCGCTCAGCCAACTGAACGGGACCTCGGAGACCGCGACGTACGGGCCGCCCTACAACCACGCCTCGATCGGTCAAGAGCTCGGGCCTCTCTCGCTGGCCAAGTGGGTGGGGGTCACGATGCCGATCAACACGGCCAAAGTCTTCGTCCTCGACCCCTTGGAGACCCAGCCGTACCAGCCCCAACTCGCCGCCGCACTTGCGCAGTGGCGCAGGGCCTCGGGTGCCACGCGGCGAGCGTGGGTCGCTCGCTACAGCGCCGCGGCCGCCCACATGACGTGGTCCCACCGAGAGATTGTCGTACCGGTGTCAAATGCGGGACCGGTACCCGAGTTCATCAATGAACTCACCGACTTGGCGCGATCGGGCGCGCTGGATGCTGATCTGACCCACCAGGGCAACTTCTACACCACCAACTACACGTTGCCCTTGCTCTTTCTCGAGGACGGGAACTACCTCGGCGCCCAAGCCCAGCGTCAGCACCTCGCAGGAGACCAGTGGGGGATGATGAACGAGACGGGCAACTACCCCGGCCAGGCGTGGTTGTGGCTCTACACGTTCTGGTATCAGGTGCCGCCGTTTAACTCGAGTGGCAACGGAGACGCGTTGGTGTGGGGAGTCATGATGCTGCTCACCGCTCTGCTCGTCTTCGTGCCATTCATACCGGGGCTGCGCACGATACCGCGCAAGATCAAGGTCTATCGGCTCATCTGGCGAGACCACTACCGAGACCTTGAGCACCCGAGCAACCAGACCTAGATCGCACGGGCTCGCCTCACGCAGCGGCGCGCTGGAATCGCTCGACGGCGAACGGATCGCCCGGGAGAGCGACATTCGTGTCGCGAGTTGTGGCGCATTGTCGACGTCGCTCGATGGATTCGTCGCTCACCCGCGTGCCATTCGCGTTAGCTCGTGCACGGTGTTAGACCTGGGTGATGAACGAAGGCGAGGGAGACTCGAGTTCGGCGAGTGAACGTCGAGCGGGAGAGCGACGCGTGGCTGATCGGCGCCAGAGCGATGAAGGACCCCGTGACGGCGTGGAGCGTCGAAGGGGCGAGCGACGCCGGGCGGAGCGTCGGCGCCGGACGTGACCAACTGAAGATCGCTCTGCGCGATCGGACGGCCACGTCTCGACGAGTCTTCACGCCGGATCGTTCTCGGCGAAGAATCGCCACGGGCGATCGGTGGCCTTCGAGATGCCGATACGCGTCGACTGACTCACTCGCCAGCGCTCGTTGCGGGATCGGGACAGAAAATATATTCGACCGGGCGGCTCGCGACAGACGTCGAGACCGTTGTCGGCGCCCGTTATCTCCAACGCGCGCGTGAGAAGTCCGGGTCCGTTCATCTCGGCGAGCGATGAATCTCGCTCCAGGGTCCGCGCGCCGCGCAGGAGCACGGCACTCGCCACACCGGGAGCGCCGGTGACGATATTCACGCACCAATGAATGCCGTAACTCTTGTAGACGTAGAGCACGCCCGCGGGTCCGAACATCACCTCGGTTCGTGGCGTCGGACCCCGAAAGGCGTGCGACGCGGGGTCGCGGGCTCCCGCGTACGCCTCGGTCTCGGTGATGTGCACTCGTCGCGGTTGATCGTCATGTGCGACCACCATGACAGATCCGATGAGGGCTCGCGCGACGACGACCGGATCACGAGCGAAAAACTCTCTGGTGAGGCGCGTGCTCATGCGCCCATTGTGCTTCGTCGCGGCGGCATCGTCAGTCGAAGACGCGATGGTACGCTCCGCTCGATGGCGAGACCCCCGCGCGCGACGCTCTGGGGGCTGGGCGCCGCGCTGGTCCTGACGTCGCTCGTGGTGACCCCGGTGCCCGCGTCGGCGGCCAGTCGAGGGGGAACACTCGTTCCCGGCACCGACTGCCCGGCGTTTCCCGCGAACAACGTCTGGAACACACCCGTCACCACTCTTCCCGTCAACGCCAACAGTGTCACGTGGCTGGCGGCAATGGACGCAGCGAGCA
>DATJUR010000087.1:0-4033 GCA_035502215.1 Acidimicrobiales bacterium
AGACCTGCAGCGTCACGGCGTGACCTAGCTGGTCGGGAGTTTGAGCGCCAGCAGAAACGGTCGGGCAACCGCGAGCTGAGCACTCGAGGGATGCAGGTCCAAGAACACCTTGAACTCGCTCTTGGCGAGAGCCTTGTTGCCCGGAGTGGAGTCGGCCACGATCGCGTAGTACAGGCGTGCCGCCGGGTTCTCGGGGCCATAGGTGATGGCCTCACGCAGGTCCCGGACCCCGATCGCGACCAGGGTGGGGTTTGTCGCCGAGCTACCCGCTGAGAAGTCCAGCCACCCCGTCTCGGTGAGGGCCGCGACGTTCTTGGGGGAGAGGGCGAGCACGTTCTGGTAAGCCTGGAGGGCAGCGGAGACGTTGCCGTCGGCCACGTCGTTCTGGGCCTCGTTGAGATACTGAGTGACCTGCTGTGCGCCCGACAGTGAGACATTGCCGGTGACCTGTCCACCCGACTGGCGAAGCGACAGGGAGGAGTAGATCACAACCACGACCACGGCCAGCAGACAGATGATGCCCACCACGAGGTACGAGGTGCGCCGTTGGCGATGGGGCCGCGAGCCCGACGACGACGAGAGGTTCGCCAGTTCTAGGCGCAGGCGCGAGAGGGCCAACTCCTCGCGCGCCTCGATGGTCGCGGCCTGGAGGGGCGTGAGCTCTCCGGCCGCGAGCTCACGCTGGGCGTCGGCCAGAGACGCCTGGCGAAGTTGAATCTCGTCCAGTAGTTGCTGGTACGTCGGCTTCATCGCCGTCGTCGAGCGAGTCGGATAGAACTAGCGATCAGCACCACGAGCCCCAACGTTGGCACGACCCACAGCAGAACCCCCAGCCCCGAGGTGGGCGGACTTAAGAGGATCGACGTGCCGTAGACAGACTCTAAGGACGTCAAGATCTGATTGTCGGACTGGCCGGCTCTGACCTTGGCCGCAATCTCGTCGCGCACCGCGATGGCCGACGTGGCGTTGCTCTCGGCGACCGATAGATCGTGACAGGCCGGACAGCGCACCAGGGTCTCTAAGTGGGCGATGCGCGCGGCGCGCGTGCCGGGATGCGGGTTCAAAGCGACCGCTACCGCCACCACCGCCACGAGCGCCACACACCATACGCCAAAGGACTTTAGAACCTTCACGGCGACGTAGTCCGGACCTGGGCGACGGCGTCTTCTAGTTGAGCGGTGCTCACCGGTCCAATCAACGACGCGGCCACGACGCCCTTGGCGTTGATGATGAACGTGGTGGGAGGCGAGGTCACCCCATAGCGATTGGCAATCTCGCCTCCCGTGTCGATGACCGAGGGATAGAGCGAGCCGTAGTAGCGCGCAAACGAAAGAGCGGCGCTCACCGGATCATCGAAGACGACCCCAATCACGTCCACGTCGCGCTGTCTCTCCTGCCAGGCAAAGGTCGAGAGGTCCGGCGCCTCGCTCTTGCAGGGCCCGCACCACGACGCCCAGAAGTTCACCACCACGATGTGGCCGAGGTCGTCGCGCAGGCTGAGCGCCGCCCCTCCGCCCAGGCGAGGGCCGTAAAGAGCCGGGGCTGGTTTGCCCAGCAGTGCGGTGTTCACTTCGTTGGCCCCGGTGACGGGCTTGCGCGTCGCAAGAAACAGCGACAGTGCCACCACCACGGCGATCGCCACCAGCGAGGAGACCATGATCGAACGCCTCATGATCCACCTTCGTCGCCGTACCGACGGCGCATGAAAGTCAGCGCACTACCGGCCCCGATGGTGAGTCCCCCGAGCCACAACCACGCCAGGAGCGGTTCGACGGTGACGCCGAGCACCACGGAACCGGCGGGCAGATTGTTTTGCACCTGGGCTCCCGAGGTGGTGCCGTTTCCGCCCACGGCGTCAAAGGTGACATAGATGTCGCGCGCCAAGTTCGAGTCGATGGCGGGCGTGCCCACCGTGGTGCCCCCGCGTCCGTTATAGGTCGTCACGGCGGGCCAGAGTCGATGTCCATCCACAGTTACCGCCACCTGCGTGGCCGTCTCGAGCGCGTCCGAGACGTTGTGGAAGCCCGAGAACGTGACGAGCTGACCATCCACCACGGTGCTCTGATTTCTCGCCAGCGTCACCTCGAAACGGTGCACGTACGTCGTGGAGGTCACGATGCCCAGGGCCAGGATCACAACGCCGAGGTGCACGACCATTCCACCCGTGCTGGGGGCGCGCCAGACACTGGTCCACGACCCGCGCCGAATGGCGGCCACCAACGATCCACGCAGCGTGCGCAGCGCCGCCCCCGCGGCGAGCACCGAGAGAAACACCGCGACCAGTTCGACCGGTCGTCGCACGTCAAAGATGATGAGCGCACCTACCGCCACCAACGCGCACCAGGCGCTCACCCGGATTCGGTTCCACAGCAGTGACGCATTGGCGCTGCGCCAACTCACGAGCGGCGCCAGGGCCATGAGCATGAGCAGCACGACGCTCATGGGAGCGGCGACGGTGGCGAAGTACGGCGAGCCCACGGTGACCTGGGTCCCCTCGACCGCCTGATAGAGGAGAGGAAAGACCGTGCCCAGTAACACCACGATCGCAAAGCCCACGAAGACGATGTTGTTGGCCACGAAGAGCCCCTCGCGCGAGAGCGGATGGTCGACGCCCACGGGAGCACGCAGGCGATCACCTCGCCAGGCGAGCAGGCCCGCGCCGAGTACCACGACGAAGAAGAACAACCCGATGAGCAAAGGGCCAAGGGTGCTCGAAGAGAACGCGTGCACGCTCACGAGCACCCCGGACCGGGTAAAGAACGTGCCCAGGATGGTGAGCGCGAAGGTGGCGATGGCCAGTGAGAGGTTCCACACCCGAAACAGTCCCCGGCGATCTTGGACGATCACCGAGTGGATGTAGGCGGTGGCGGTCAACCACGGCAGCAGGGCCGCGTTCTCCACGGGGTCCCAGCCCCAAAAGCCGCCCCAGCCCAGAACCTGATAGCTCCACCAGGCCCCGAGCACGATGCCCAGACTGAGTGCTCCCCACGCGAGCACGGTCCAGCGACGCTGCTCTAAGGGCCAGCGTTCGTGGACGCGTCCAGTAATGAGCATCGCGATGGCGAAGGCGAAGGGCACGCTGAAACCGACGAAGCCGAGATACAACAAGGGTGGATGAACCGCCACCAAGGGATTGTCCTGGAGCAGCGCGTTCGGCCCCGCACCCTGGAGCACGTGAGCGGCGTTGTGAACAAAGGGATCGGCCGGTCCCATCATCAACAGGGTGAAGAACCCGCCGACGCCAAAGAGCACCAGCGCCGCCCAACCCACGACCGCCTCGCTCGCCTCGCGTCGGTAGTAGATCAACACCGACAGCGTGACGCCGGTCTGCAAGAGGACCCAGAGCATGAGCGAACCCTCGAGAGCCGACCACAGACCGGTAATCGAGTACAACAGCGGCGTAAAAGTCGCGTTATTTTCCGCGACGTAGGCGAGCGAGAAGTTGTGGGTGACGAGCGCGAACTCCATGACGGCGATCGCCCCAAGGATGCCCAGCACCGAGCCCGCGGCCCACCACAGAGCGCGGGACTTACGACGGTGACGAAGGGCGAGCGACTGTTCGACGATGCCACCCACCGCGCCCGCGAAGCACAGATACAGGCCGACGCGCCCGAGCCACGTCAGGATCATCGAACAGACCCGTTAGGGGCCCTCACGCGCTTGGGGTGAGCGGCAATGTAACTCGCCGTGTGCTTCACCAGGATCTGAGTGGCGACGAATCGGTCAGAGGTCTCGCTCGTAAAGTGACCCTCCACCACGACAGGAATGTTCGCCTGGAACAGCTGCGGCGGCGATCCCGTGGCGCTGACGTAGACCTCCTTGTCTCCTCCAGTCATCCAGAACGAGGCACCCTTGGAGGTGCGTTCGATGGTGTGGGGTTTGACCAGCCCCTCGAGACGGAACGTCTGGGTGCCGAGCTTGGCACGCGAGTTCATCGCCTGGTCGATGGTCTCGAAGTAGTTGAGCGAGTGCAAGAGACCCTGGCTGAGCAGGGCCAGCACCGCCAGAGCCAACACGATCAACACGCCGATGG
>DATJUR010000088.1:0-8267 GCA_035502215.1 Acidimicrobiales bacterium
ACGAAGAGCAGATCCAGGCGTTCGTGGACCGAGTGGATGCGCGGTTGCGCTTTTTGCCGCCGCACGATCCTCAGTTCCGGCGTAACCGCGAGCGGGTCAACCGCGACGCGGAGCGTGAGAACCTGCTCGTTGAGTGGAACCTCGGCTACGACGAAGAGGTCTAGCCCTAGGCCAGCGGGGACGTCGTTACCCGCTCGTACCACGCCTGGGGAGAGTCGAGTTCGCTCGCACTGGGCAGTCCGTCGACGCGCAGTAACGCACTAAAGACGCTCAGTCCGTGCTCGGCGACCAGCGTCGAGACGAACTCGCGCGCCGCCTCGTGGTGCGGCCCCTGGGTCGAGATGCCAAAGAGGGCCGCGGCCGCGTCTTCGCCGCGCGCATCGCTGCGCCGATGCCGCGCGTAGGCCTCCAAGAGCGCCGGTCGGGGTCCGAGGAGCGTTTCGGTGACGTCCCGGGCGACCGCGTCAAAGAAGGCGAGCAGCACGCTGGCGGCCGCGTTGATCGCGCGCGTGGCGTTGGTCTCTTCGGGAACCTCGATGCCGTCGAGGAGCGCCTCGGGGTTGTTCATCATCTCGGTGATGTCCCCTGACTCCATCAAACTGGTCAGGCGCCCGAGGATGTCGCCCTGCGTGGCGCTGGACTCGTTGATGGCGTCGATCAGCAGGGCGCGCAGTGCGTCGCTGGTCCCCGGTTGGGTGAGGACGAGGCTGGCGATGAACTCTTGGGCGAGCGCGAAGACGTAGACCTCTTCATTCTCGAGCGACCAGTCGCTGGCGAACTTGGCCAGGTTGTTCACAACCAGGAGATGCAGGTGGTTCGTGCGCGGCAGCGGTAGTACAGCGAGCGACCAGGCCCGCTCGGAAAAGTGCCCCGCCACCGAACCCATCTGGAATCCGGCGAAGAGCGGTCCAATCGTCGAGGAGATTTGATTGAGTAGCTGGCTTTGTTGGACATCCAGGTCTTCGCTCACGGGGGGAGTGAGGCTCGCCGTGGACTTCATGACGGGATCCATGAGCGGGCGCCACTGTTCGAGCGCCGCCTGGGTCAGAGCCGAGCGAGTGACCGTTGCGACGCTGGGTTCGAGGGAGACGCCAAAGAGCGCGTCGACGTGACGGCCCACGAGCGGGGCCAACTCTTCGAGGCGCTGTCGCTCGGTGGGCAGAGGATTGGGATCACCGTCCTCGCCGCGTGCGATATTGAGCGCGAGTTGCGAGGCGGTCTGATACCACGCGTCGGGACCCTGCTGGCTCAGCATCGAAAAGATATCGCCAAACATGTTGCCGAAGGAATTGTCGCTCACGGTCCCAACTTAGAGGGACACCCCAGGGTCACGTCCACGTCGTGCACGGTCGTTCCCTTGGCGTAGGCGATGGTGGCGTGGGTGTAGGCCGGGGTGAGATACAACGTCGAGAGCAGCTGGTTCCAGGTGTTGAGTTCCGTGCCGTTCCACTTGGTGATGACATCGCCGACGGCGAGACCCGCGTGGGCCGCCGTGCCGTACTGGAGGATCTTGGTAATTCTCACGCCTCCGCCCTGCTCGGTCGTCCCGTCGATTCCCAGGTCCGCGTGACAGCCGTGCCCCGTCGCCACCACCTCGGCGACCTGGGCGACGAACTTCGCCGAATACCAGAAGTGTTGGGCCGACAAGACGGCCACCACGCGGTCCTGAGCGTCAACCGCGATGGCGTCAACGTACTTCGAGAGTTTCGTCTTGGCGGACGTCGCTAGGTAGTGCACGACGCCTTGGGCGTTGTTGGTCGGATCACCCAGTGTGGTGGTGGTCCAGTCGTACTCCGGAGTGGTGTACGCGTTCTTGATCACGGGGGCAATCGCCACAACCGACGCGCTCGCGGGCATGGGGTCCAGTGTGGATGCCCTGATCTTGGCGCCGAGGTGCACGATGGAAAAGCCCATGACACTGTCGCGTCCCTCCAGGGTGACCGCGAAGTTCGCCTCGGTCGCCGTGGCCCCGGTGATCACCGCGTTGATGGGTATGACTGTTGTGGTGACGGCCAGGTCATCTGGTAACACCAGGGCCGCGACCTTGGTCGTTTTCGCCGCGTGGGTAATGGTCAAAACGACTGTGTCGGCCGCGGCCGCGCGCGCCGAAGCCGGTAACTCGTCCAGCGATTTGGCTAATTTCGCTGGTGAGTCGGGGTTGGGTGTTGCCGGGGCGCGATTCACCGCGAGAAAGATTCCACCCGCCACGAGCAGGAGCGCCATCACGATGATCACGCCTCGTGGCGTGACCACGTGAGGATGTGGACTGGGCAGATCCTTGAAACTTGGCAGCTCGCTCGGGTGAACCCAGTGACGGGACTCGGCGGGCGGCCGTGACTGACCGCTGCCTCTCCACCGACTCCACCACGACCGCTCCGCCACCTGGAAAAGGCTAGTAACGAAGGGCTTGCTACTTGCGTCGCCCTAGAGTTGGCACCTATGGCCGTGGACGTAGCGCTGGATATCGGCACGTCGCACACGCGCCTGGCGACCTCGGCACGCGGCATCTTGTTCGACGAGCCCACCATGGTGGCGATCGACACGAATACCGGTCAGGTGCAGGACCTCGGTCACGGGGCGTTGGAGATGATCGGACGCACCTCACGCCACGTGGTCGTCTTTCGGCCCTTTAGTCAGGGCGCCACCACCGACTTTGACGTGACGGCTCGCCTCATCGAGTCGCTCTTTGAGCGCGCCGGGCTCTCGAGACTGAGTCGGGCGCGCGTGGTGATGAGCGTGCCGTCACTCGCCACGGCCATTGAGCGCCGCGCCCTGCGCCAGGCCGCCATTCAGGCGGGCGCGCGCGAGGCCAGTCTCATCGAGGCCCCCCTCGCTGCCGCGATCGGTCTGGGCATGCCCATCCAGGATCCCGTGGGTTCGGCGATCGTGCTCCTCGGTGCGGGAGCGTCAGAAGCCGCGGTGGTGTCGCTGGGTGGCATCGTGAGCGGGGCGGCGCGTCGCATCGGCGGCAGTGACGTCGACGCGGCGATCGCCACCGCCCTGCGGGTGAATCTCGGCGTCGTGGTCGCGCCGTCGGTTCTTGAGATGCTCAAGTGCACGCTCGCCTCGGCTCTGGGACGTAGTACGGGGCGCTCGCACGTCGTGTTGGCACGTACCGTCGATCGCGGTCGCCTGGTTGAGATTGAGGTCAGCGCCGAGCTGGTGAACGCGGCCGCCCACGACGTCTTGCAGGCAACCATGCGCATGATCCAAGAGTGCCTGGGCGGGGCGCCCCCCGACCTCGCCCAGGACGTCAGCGCGCGAGGGCTCACCGTGGCCGGTGGTCACGCCAACATGACCGACCTCGATGAACTCGTCGCCCAATCAAGTGGGGTCGAAGTTGGCCTCGCGGCGCAGGCTGATCTGGTCGTCATCAAAGGTCTCCAGGCGTGTCTGGAGGAGATGTCTGCGCTGCACGCCCTGTTTCGCAGCGCCGATCGCTAGCTGTCGTGGGGTGCCGCTAGTACCTCCGGTAGCGTTGATCCATCAGCAGCGCCGCCCCCACATCAGCGAAGAAATCGCGAATATGGATTCCTCTGGTCGTGATCGCCGTGGTGCTGCTGGGAATCTTGGCCCTGGAGTCCAAGTCGTCCGGGGAGTACTCCATCACCCCCGGCGACAGCACGCCCGTCGCACCACTCATCAAGCTGAACGGGCTCAAGACCAACCCGCACCCGGGGCACATCTTGTTCACCGACGTGTACCTTCAGCCGCTGTCCGAGTGGCAACTGTTCTTGACTCACTTCCAACACCACGTCCAGGTGGTGCCCGCCGATGCGCTCACGGAACCGGGCGTCTCAACCAGTGAGCTGAACGCCCAGGGGTATCTCGAGATGTACGACGCCAAGCACTCGGCCGAAGTGGCCGCCTTTCGCGCCGTGGGCTGGCGGGTGCCCTCGACGCCCAGCGGCACCGTGGTGACCGGGGTGGAGGAGAACTCGCCGGCGAGTCACGCCAAGCTCGCGGTGGGTGATCTCATCACCGGGCTCAACTCCCACCCCGTTCACTCGGCATGTCAGTTGATTTCGTTGTCGCACAATACCCCGCCCGGCACGTCGGAAGTTCTTGACATCGACAAGGTGAAGATCTCGAGTTCCGGGCGCTTTACCTACGAGACGCCCTCGACGGTGCGCCTCACGACCGCGCCGCTGCCGAGCGATCTCGATCTGGCCAGCTGTGGCGTGAGCGGGCGCGCGAAGTCGTGGGTGGGAGTCGCACTCGAAGACGGCGTTCACTACACGTTGCCGGCGAAGGTCAGCATCAACACCGCCAACATCGGCGGACCCTCGGCCGGACTGGCAATGACCCTCGCGTTGATCAACAAGTTGAGCGAAGGGTCCCTCACCGGCGACCACGTCGTGGCCGCCACCGGCACCATGTCGCCCGACGGCCAAGTGGGCGCCGTGGGGGGAGTCGAAGAAAAGGCCGTCGCCGTTCACAACGCCGGGGCGACGTACTTCATCGTGCCCGACGGCGGTGGCGACGTCGACGCCGCCAAGGCGGCGGATCAACCCGACCTCACGATTCTGCCGGTGAGGTCGCTCAAGCAGGCCCTGGCTGACCTGCAGCGCATTGGAGGCGTGAGCCCCACGCCCCTGACCAAGCCCCGAGACACCGATTCTTCGGCCTAGAAACCCTAGGCTGTAACCAATGGACGACCGCCGAACAGTCTCGACCACGCGCCTTTCTTCGAACGAATTGACCCGGGTCACCTTTACCACCCTGCGCAAGGGGGGAGTGGATCCCAACGAGGTCCGACTCCACCTCGAAGCCGCTGCCCGAGAGATGGGCCACCTAGAGAGCCGAATTCGTGAACTCCAGGACCAGTTGAGCGAGGCTCACCACCTGGCCGAACATCCCACCTTCGACGAGGCCACGCTGACCAACGCGCTGGGTACTCAGAGTGCCTCGATCCTGCGCCTGGCCCACGAAGAGGCGGGGCGGGTCACCGCCGAGGCGCAAGAGCGAAGTGCCGCGGTCTTCGCCGAGGCCCAACAGCGCGCCGCCTCTCATCTCATGGACGCCCAGGAGCGCTCGACGGCGCTGATCACCGAGGCCGAGAACACCAGCAACCAGATTGACCATGACGCGCGCCTCGCCGCTGAGCGACTCATTGACTCAGCCAAGGTCAACGGCGAAGCGCTGATCGATCGCGCGCGCGAGCAAGGTCGTGCGATCGTCGAGCAAGCCAACGAGGCTCGACGCACCGTGCTCAATGACCTGGCCGTCAAGCGCAAGGCTCTGCACATGCAGATCGACCAGTTGCGCGCGGCGCGCGACACGCTTGGCACCTTCGTGAGTGAGTTGCGCGAGAAGGTCGACGACATTCTTACGGGCATCAATGGATCTGACGAGGCCGCGCGCACGGCGGCGCTCGAGGCGCTGCGCGCGCACGCCGCCGTGCCTGAACCCACCGATGAGGAGTTGCTCGCCGGCACGCCGCTACGCGAGGTGCCCGTCGCGACGCTTGACTCGCCGATCGACTCGACGCCTGAGCCCAGTCGGCGCAGCGATGCCGTACCACCACCCGCGCCTGCGCGCTCCACTCCCCACGAGGGCGAGTCGCTCCTCGAAGACGATCCGTCGGGAACCGACGTCGTCAACGAAATCTTCGCCCGCTTGCGCAAGGCCACACTGGAAGAGCGAGGAGCGACCGCCGTCGCACCAAAGAAGGCGGCCCCGGCCAAGCCTGAGACCCCCGTGGGTACCCTGTTTCGACACCGCGACGACGCCCTCGATGAGGCCCTGTCGGTTCTGACTCGTCGTGTTAAGCGCGTGCTCCAAGACGATCAGAACATCATGCTCGAGCGCATCCGTCACGTGAAGGCGATGATTACTGACGAGCTGGAAGACGAGATGGACCAGCGCAATCGCTACGCCGAGGCGGCGAGCGACGGCCTCGTCCTCGCCGCGCACGCGGGCGTGGGGTTTGCTCGCGACGAGGGCGGGGTGAGTGAGACGACCGTCGAAGCGTCACTCCTAGACGACGTGGCCGCCGACCTCGCGGTCACGATCGTGCTCGCGTTGCGCAAGCGCATCCTCTCGGAGTCCGCGGGCGACGCGACGGATCGGGTCAACGCCGCCTATCGCGAGTGGCGCGGGGCCCGCGTGGAGCGGCTCTGTACCGACGCGGCGCGACGAGCCTTTCACTTAGGTGTGGTCAGCGCCTCCAAGGGCCGCTCAATTCGCTTCTTCGCCACGCCGAACGACCCGCCCTGTGACCTGTGCGCGCACGATGCCGACTCGGGTGAACGATTAGCGGGAGAGAACTTTCCGAGCGGATCGCCGTATCCTCCACTACATGCGGGCTGCGCCTGCACTGTAATTCCCGTTTAGATAAGTCGTAGGCTCGATCTGTGCGCAGCTCGACCGACGTTCCTCAACGCCCGCGGCGCCTAGGACGGCTATCTCGACGGTTTTGGATCGGGATCATCATTGTCGTCGTCCTGATCTTGTTCTTCTCGCTGCGCAACCTGGCGGTCCTGTGGACCGACGAGATGTGGTTCTCCTCGGTGGGCTTCTCCAGCGTCTTTTCCACGTTGTTCTTTATCAAGGTCGGGCTGGGGCTGACCTTCGGGGCGATCTTCTTCTTCATCATGTGGGGCAACCTGCTGCTGACTGACCGCTTTGGCGCGAGGGACTTGTCCTTCGATCCCGAAGACGAGGTCGTGCGGCGCTACCAAAACATCGTGCGGCCCTACGCCCGTCGCATCTACGCGGCGATCGCCCTCGTGATGGGCCTCATCGCGGGCCTGAATGCGACGGGCCAGTGGAACAACTACATCCTGTTCACTCACTCCCAGTCATTCCACAAGGTCGATCCCGTCTTTCACAAGGACCTGAGCTTCTACATCTTCACGTTGCCCTTCATGTCCTTCGTGGTCACCTGGTTCCTGGTGGTCTTGATCATCGCGCTGGTGGTCACCACGGGCTTTCATTTCCTGAACGGCGGCATCCGCACCACCAAGGTGACCCCGCGGGTGGCCCCACGCGTCAAGGCCCACTTGTCGGTGATCGGAGCGGCGATCGCGATCATGAAGGCGCTGGGGTACCTGATCGCCAAGTGGGAGCTGGTCATCTCGACCCACGGCTACGTCCAGGGAGCGACCTACACCGACGTTCACGCGCGCATGCCGGCCCTCACGATTCTGTTCTGGCTCTCCCTGGCCGCCGCGGGGATCCTGCTCTACAACGTTCGATCGAGGGGCTGGTCGTTGCCGGTGGTGGCCGTGGGACTCTGGGCCTTCGTGGCCCTGGTGATCGGTGTGCTCTACCCGACCATCCTTCAGGCCCTCAAGGTGTCGCCGAACCAGGAGTCGCTCGAAGCGCCGTATATCCAAAGGAATATCAACGCGACGAGGTCCGCCTTCGGGCTCGACAACGTGGCGTACCACAACTTCGCCGGTGCGGCCTCGATCACCAGTAGCGAAGTGAAGGCCGACGCGCCCACCCTTAATAACATTCGCCTCTGGGATCCGGCCAGCAACATCTCGCTCCAGACGGTCACGCGGCGCCAGTCGATCCGCTCGTACTACAACTTCGCCAACCTCTCGGTGGACCGCTACTACATCAACGGCAAACTGACCCCGGTGCTCATCGGAGCTCGCCAGATCGCGAGTGGGAACCTGCCCTCGAATAGCTGGGTCAATCAGCACCTGCAGTACACCCACGGCATCGGGGCCGCGGTGGTGGCGGCCAACCAAGTGGACTACGCGACGGGTAACCCGATCTTTGACGTCGCCAACGTGCCCCCGCAATCGACCGATGGCATGCCCACGCTCACTCAACCCGATATCTACTTCGGGCTGGGACTCAACGGCTGGGTGGTAGCCAACACCAAGCAACCCGAGCTCGACTACCAGGTCAACACGGGCCCCAAGGCGGGCACGCCGGTCGAGGTTCACTACAAGAGCACCGGCGGCGTCGAGGTCGGGGGATTCTTGCGCCGATTCGCCTTGGCGCTGCGCCTGGGGGACTTCAACTTTCTGATCTCGAATCAGATCACCGACCAGAGTCGCGTGATGTTCGTGCGCGACGTGCGCCAGATGGCTGAGAAGGCCGCGCCCTTCTTGTCCTTTGACTCTCAGCCCTACGCGGTCATCGCCAACGGCGAAGTGCAGTACGTGCTCGACGGCTACACGACGACGAGCCAGTACCCGTACTCCGAGAACGCCAGCAACCTGAACATGAACACCGGTGGACTGCCGAGCAGCTTCAACTACGCGCGCAACGCGGTCAAGGTCGTCGTGAACGCCTACACCGGCCAG
>DATJUR010000089.1:0-13737 GCA_035502215.1 Acidimicrobiales bacterium
ACTTCGGTGCCCCAGATCTGGCGCTTGGCCTTCTCGCTCGCTCCCACCACCTCAAAGCCGTTGAGGTGTACCGAGCCCGTGACCTCCACGTTGGTGCGAGGTTGCAGCCCCATGATCGTGCGCGACAGCACGGTCTTGCCCGAGCCGGACTCTCCTACGATGCCGAGGGTCTCGTTGTGGCCGAGCTCGAACGAGACACCGGCTACGGCAAACAGTGGTCCACTCGGCGTGAGAAACGTGGTGTGGAGGTCCTTGACCGACAACAAGGGCTGGTCGGTCATAGCTTGCTTTCGGCGATGTCAAAGTGCGCGCGCAGGCGGTCTCCGATGAAGTTCAGCGAGAGCAGGAACAGACACATCGCGGCGGAGGGAAAGATGGCCAGCCACGGATTGACCTGGAGATTGGACAGGCTCTCGTTGATCATGTTGCCCCACGACGGAGTAGGCGGGTTCACCGAGAGACCGAGGAAGGCGAGCGCTCCTTCGAGCGTGACGACGGTGGCGATGCCAATGAGCAGAAACGACACCGCGACCGGGGCGATGTTGGGCAGGAGCTCTTTCATCAAGATCCGCCGGTCGGTCGCGCCCTGGACTTTGGCCGCCAGCACGTAGTCCTGGGACGCGCAAGCCATCGTGGCGCTGCGAATCACCCGGTACACGAGAGGTATTGCGGCGATGCCCACGACCACGATGATCTTGAAGAGTGATCGGGGTGTCCAAAACGACAGGACCGCGATGGTGGCGATGATGGCGGGAAACGCGAGAAACACGTACATGATCGTCGACAAAGTCACGTCGAACTTGCCACGACGATACGCGGCCAACATGCCCAGGGGCATCCCAATGCCGAATCCGATCACCATCGCCCCCAGGCTCACCACGATGGAGATCCGAGAGCCGTAGACGATGCGCGAAAAGATGTCGCGCCCGAGGTCGTCGGTGCCGAGCAGGTGGTGCCAGGAGGGGCTGGAGTTGACCAAGCTGTAGTTCTCGTAGGTCGGGTTGATCAGGGGCAGAACGTTCGCGAAGATCGCACCGAACACGTTGAGCCCAATCCAGCTCACGCAGACCCAGAACAGAAAGCCGAGGCGCTTCTTGCGCGCGGGGGCCGTGTGAACCGTGGACTCTTCGACGATCTCGGCGGCGAAGGTGGGGTTACTCACGACTGATCCTCGGGTCGAGCAGGCTGATGATCAGGTCGAAGCCAAAATTGATCACGATCACGCCCACCGACACGACGAGCACGATGCCCTGGACGACTAGGTAGTCACTGCGCCCGATGGCCCCGATGAGCTGATAGCCCAGACCCGGGATCGCGAGCAGGTACTGGACGATGAAACCGCCCGCCAGCAGACCACCGATGTTGACCCCCGCGGTGCCGCACAACGAGACCGCCGACGGCCGCAGCGCGTGGCGCCACATGATGCGTCGTTGGCTAATGCCCTTGGAGCGGGCCATCGTGATGAACTCCTCTTGCAGGGTGGAGATGAGGTCACTGCGCAAGACGCGGTAGTAGAGCACGAAACTGCCCGTGGCGAGCACAATCGAGGGCAACGCCAGGCTCTCGAGGTTGGTGATCCAGTTGGCGCTGAGTGAAACGTACGACGCCGGACCGGTGTGAGGGACATCTAAGTGGATGGCGATCACGAGCACGAGCACGACGATGAGTACGAACGAGGGAATGCTGAGCAACGTAAAACTCCCCGCCCCCAGAATGCGGTCCACGACGCCGTCGGGCTTGCGTGCGCTGCGCATGGCCACGGGAATCGCCGCGGCGAAGGCCAATATTTGCGAGATGATGATCATCTCGACGTCGATGGGCAGGGCCGCCTTCACGGTGGCCCAGACCGAGGTCTCGGTGATGAACGAGGTTCCCAGGTTCCCGTGCAGGACGTTTTTGATCCACACCCAGTACTGCTCAATGATGGGCTTGTTCAGCCCCAGCTGCTTGTAGAGCTTGGCCCGATTCGCCGGACTGTCGCCGGTGCCCAGGATCACCGCGGCCGGGTCTCCCGGTAAGAGGTGAATGAGGTAGAACGCGCCAACGGTGATCACGAACACGACGCCGATCAACATGACCAGGCGCCGCAGCAAATATCGCGACAACATTCCCCCTTCAAGGCCTGTAGCGACATTATCTAACTGCCCAGTAAGTCTTGGGCCACCCCGTCGAAGCGGCGATGTCACGGGTCCTCACTAGCGTGGTCCCGTGAAGCGTGTCGCCATCGCGGGAGGCATCGGGGCAGGAAAGTCGACGGTGACCGCTAGGCTTACCACCCTCGGTTTTTCGGTTGTGGACGCGGACATCATCGCGCGGCGAGTCGTCGAACAGGGTCAGCCCGCGTGGCGCGCCGTGGTCGATGCGTTCGGCTCCGCCGTCCTCACCCCCGAGGGCGACATCGACAGAAAGTTTCTAGCGGACGTGGTCTTTCACGACGCCAGCGCGCTGCGCCGGCTCAATCACATCACTCACGGGTACATCGGCGCCGAGATGAGAGCTGAGTTGGATGCGCTGGGTGGTGACGTGGCCTTCGTGGCGATCCCGCTCTATCGTCGCGAACACCGCGACGAGTTGGGCTTGAGCGAGGTCTGGGCCATCGCGGTGCGTCCCGACACGGCCCTGGAACGTCTGGTCACGCTACGCGGCATGGACGTCGACGACGCCCGTTCTCGTATCGCGGCACAGATGTCCAACGACGATCTCGGCGCCCTGGCCGATCGGGTCATCGACAACGACGGCACCGAGCAAGAACTGTACGCGTCCTTGGACGAGGCAATCGAAGCGCTGGTGTCTCGTGACTGACTTTTTGGTCGAGTCGACGTTCCAGCCGGCGGGCGACCAGCCCAGCGCAATCGCGGCGTTGGCCAACGGGGTCCGGGACGGTTTGCGCTACCAGACCCTCGAAGGCATCACCGGCAGCGGCAAGACGGCGACGATCGCCTGGTTGATCGAGCAGGTCCAGCGTCCCACGTTGATCCTGGAGCCCAACAAGTCCTTGGCCGCACAGTTGGCCTCGGAGTTGCGCGACATGTTGCCCCAGAACCGTGTCGAGTTCTTCGTGTCGTACTACGACTACTACCAGCCCGAGGCCTACGTCCCGCGCACCGACACGTACATCGAAAAAGACAGCTCGGTCAACGAGGAGATCGACCGGCTACGCCACGCCGCGACCTCCTCATTGCTCACTCACCGTGACACCGTGGTCGTGGCCTCGGTGTCGGCAATTTACGGCCTGGGCTCTCCGCTCGCGTATCGCGACCACATGTTGGCTCTGGAGATCGGCATGAGCTTTGACCAACGCTGGCTGCTGCGTCGCTTAGTGGAGATGCAGTACACGCGCAACGAGCTGGTGATCGAACGGGGCACCTTTCGCATGAAGGGGGACACCCTCGAGATCCAGCCCGCCTATAGCCACGAGGCCGTGCGCATCTCCTTCTTTGACGACGCGATCGAAGAGATCTCCTTCTTCAACCCGGTGACCATGGAAGGTCGCGGGACGGTCAAGGAGTTCACGCTCTTCGCGGCGTCGCACTACGCCACCAGCAACGCCACCCTCCAGCGCGCCTGTCGCGACATCGAAGAAGAACTCCAGCACCAACTCGCGCTGTTCCAGAGCCAGGGCAAGCTCCTCGAGGCTCAGCGACTTCGCTCGCGCACCGAGCACGACCTCGAGATGCTCGAGCAGACCGGGGTGTGCGCGGGGATCGAGAACTACTCAGCTCACCTTGACGGCCGGCGTCCGGGCGAGCGGCCCTACACGCTCCTGGACTTCTTTCCCGAGGACTTCTTGGTGGTGATGGACGAGTCGCACGTCGGGGTGCCCCAACTGCGCGGTCAGTACGCCGGCGACCAGCAGCGAAAGATCACCCTCGTCGAGCACGGCTTTCGCCTGCCGAGTGCGTTGGACAATCGACCCCTGAACTTCGATGAGTTCATGGAGATCGTGCCCCAGATCGTCTTCGTCTCGGCCACCCCCGGTCCCTTCGAGATCGAGCACTCCGACCAGGTAGTCGAACAGGTCATTCGCCCCACGGGCCTGTTGGATCCCACGGTGACGGTCGTTCCCACCAAGAACCAGATCGACGACCTGCGCGGTCGCCTCGACGCCGTGGTCGAGCGAGGGGATCGCGCGCTCATCACGACCATGACCAAGCGCATGGCCGAGGACCTGACGACGTACTTGACCAAGGCGGGATACCGCGTTCAGTATCTGCACAGCGACGTCGACACGATTCAGCGCATCGAGATCCTGCGCTCGCTGCGCCTGGGCGAGTTCGACATCCTGGTGGGTATCAACCTGTTGCGCGAGGGCCTCGACCTGCCCGAGGTGTCGATGGTGGCCATCCTGGACGCCGACAAGGAAGGGTTCTTGCGCTCCCGCAGTGCCCTGATTCAGACGATCGGGCGCGCAGCGCGCAACGCCAATGGCGAGGCGATTCTCTACGCCGACCGCATGACCGACTCGATGCGCGCGGCTATCTCGCTGACCGAGCGCCGACGTCTCCTCCAGATTGCCTACAACGAGGAGCACGGCATTGAGCCTCTGTCGGTGGTGAAGAATGTGGCCGACATCTTGAATCGTCTGCGCAGCGAGGCACCGCGCGAGCCCCGTGACAAGGTGCACGGCGTCTCGTCCCTCGAAGAGATGGCGCCTGACGACCTCAGCCTGGAGATGGCGCGGGTTGAAGAGGCGATGCTCATCGCCGCCCGGGATCTGAGATTCGAAGAAGCGGCCATGCTGCGCGACACGCTCCAGAACCTGCAACGTCAAATGGCGGGTCCTCCCGTCAGTTTTCTCGCCGAGGAAGAACCGGTAGATTCCCCCTATGTCTAAGTCAATTCGGGTCCAGGGCGCGCGCGTGCACAACCTGAAGAACTTGTCGGTGGAGATTCCGCGCGATCAGTTCGTGGTCTTTACCGGACTGTCCGGCTCGGGTAAGTCGTCGCTCGCCTTTGACACGATCTACGCCGAAGGTCAGCGTCGCTACGTCGAGAGCCTCTCGGCCTACGCGCGCCAGTTCTTGGGCCAGATGGACAAACCCGACGTCGATTTCATCGAGGGGCTCTCGCCGGCCATCTCGATCGACCAGAAGACCGCGTCGCGCAATCCTCGCTCAACGGTGGGGACCATCACCGAGATTCACGACTACTTGCGCTTGCTCTTCGCGCGCATTGGCGTACCGTACTGTCCGACCTGCGGTCGAGCGATCACCAGTCAGACCCCCCAGCAGATCGTCGACCAGGTGCTGGAGCGACCCGAGGGTCAGCGCTTTTTGGTGCTCGCTACAGTCGTGGAGGGTCGAAAGGGTGAGTACAGCACCCTGCTCAACGAACTGGCGGCCCAAGGCTTCTCGCGCGTGAGAGTCGACGGTGTGGTGATGGAGCTCTCCGAGCGCGACACGTTGAGCTTGGCCCGCTACGAACAACACACCATTGACGTGGTGCTGGATCGCCTGAGCGTGAAGAAGTCCAATCGTCAACGCCTCACCGAGTCGGTCGAGTCGGCTCTGCGCCTCACCAAGGGCGTGGTCAAGTTTCTCTTTCTCGATCCCGACGAGACGGTGCAGTACTCCGAGAAGATGGCCTGTTTGAACTGTGGCATCAGCTTTTCTGAGTTGGCCCCACGCGACTTTTCGTTCAACTCGCCCTACGGTGCGTGCCCGGTCTGCACCGGGCTCGGGACGCGCTTTGAGGTGGCCCCGGACCTCGTGGTGCCCGACGAAGACCTCTCTTTGGCCGAGGGGGCGCTCGCGCCCTGGTCGGGGACGCGCTTTAAGTACTTTGAGCGGCTCATCGAGGGCATCGCGACCTTGGGCGGCTTCGACGTGAACACGCCCTGGAAGAAGCTCAAGGCCAAGGACAAAAAACTCGTCCTCTACGGCGTCGACAGCAAATCGGTGCCGGTGAAGTATCGCAACCGCTACGGGCGAGTACGCAGTTACGAGACCACCTACAACGGCATCGTGGAGTGGTTGGAGCGCAAGCGCAACGAGGCGGACGGCGACTGGTCACGCGAGCAGGCCGAGCAGTACATGCGCGAGGTCGAGTGCACGGCCTGTCACGGCCAGCGCCTCAAGCCCGAAGTGCTCGCGGTGCGGGTGCACGATCACAACATCGCCCAGGTCAACGCGATGACCATCGACGAGGCCATTGACTACTTCGCGCGACTCAAACTGACCAAGCGCGAAGAGACCATCGCTCGCCAGGTGACCAAAGAGATCGTGGAGCGCCTGACCTTTTTAATGGACGTCGGCCTGGACTATCTGACCTTGAGCCGAGCGTCGGCCACGCTCTCGGGTGGTGAGGCCCAGCGAATTCGTCTGGCCAGTCAGATCGGCAGCTACCTGGTGGGCGTGCTCTACGTGTTGGACGAGCCCTCGATTGGCCTGCACCAGCGCGACAACCGGCGCCTGATCGCGACCCTTGAGCGACTGCGCGACATCGGCAACTCGGTGATCGTGGTCGAGCACGACGAAGAGACCATCCGGCTGGCCGACTACGTGGTGGACATCGGTCCCGGGGCGGGCGAGTACGGCGGCGAAGTGGTCCACGCGGGCAGTTACGAGGCGCTGCTCGCCAATGAGAAGTCGATCACGGGCCAGTACCTCTCGGGCAAGAAGTCGATTGCCGTACCCGCGCAACGCCGAACGGGCGACGGCAAGACGCTCACCATCAAGGGTGCGCGCGCCAACAACTTAAAGGACATCACCGTCGAGATCCCCCTCGGTGACTTCGTGGCCGTGACGGGAGTGTCGGGTTCGGGCAAGTCGTCGCTCGTCAACGCCATTCTCCTCGCCTCACTCGAACGACAGCTAAACCGGGCCAAGACGGTCGTGGCCGAGCACGACACCATCGTGGGAGTGAAGAACCTCGACAAGGTGGTGGCCGTCGACCAGCAGCCCATCGGACGAACCCCACGGTCCAACCCGGCGACCTACACCGGGGTGTTCGACAAGATCCGCAAGCTCTTTGCCGAGACCCAGGAGGCCAAGGTGCGCGGGTACCAGCCCGGGCGCTTCTCTTTCAACGTGAAGGGCGGACGATGTGAGGCCTGCTCGGGTGACGGCACGATCAAGATCGAAATGCACTTTCTGCCCGACGTGTACGTCAACTGCGACGTCTGCAACGGGGCCCGCTATAACCGCGAGACCTTAGAGATCCTCTATCGCGGCAAGAGCATCGCCGACGTACTGGACATGTCGGTCAGCGAAGCGTTGGAGTTCTTTGAGCGCCAGCCCCAGATCCTTCGACACGTCCAGAGCCTCTACGACGTGGGCTTGGGCTACGTGCGCCTCGGACAGCCCGCCCCGACCCTCTCGGGTGGTGAGGCTCAGCGCGTCAAGCTCGCCACCGAGTTGGCGCGCCGACCCACCGGGCACACCTTCTACGTGCTCGACGAACCCACCACTGGCTTGCACTTCGACGACGTGAACCGACTGTTGCACGTCCTGCACCGCCTGGTCGATCAGGGCAACACGGTGCTCGTGATCGAGCACAACCTGGACGTCGTCAAGACCGCCGACTGGGTGATCGACCTGGGTCCCGAGGGGGGCCGGCGCGGGGGCGAGGTAGTGGGAGAGGGGACGCCCGAGGAGATCGCGACCTTGCCCACCGCCACGGGCACCGTGCTACGAGAGGTGCTCGCCGGTCACGGCCGCGCCTGATGCTGGCCAAACCCACCGGCATCCCGCGCGAGAGCGGGTGCTACCTGTTTCGCAACGACCGCGGCGCGATCATCTACGTCGGCAAGGCCCGCGTGCTCGCCCAGCGCCTCTCGAGTTACTTTCAGCGTGAGTCGGGGTTGAGCGAGAAGACCCAGCTACTCATGAGCGAGGCGACCAGCGTCGAGTGGATCGTCACGCCTAACGAGGTCGACGCGCTGATCCTCGAAAACGAGTTGATCAAGGCGAACCAGCCGCGCTACAACATGCGTCTCAAGGACGACAAGAGTTTTCCCTTCGTGGCCCTGGACTATCGCACCCCCTTCGCCGCGCCGTACCTGACGCGGGGTTCTCACGTGAAGGGTGTTCGCTACTTCGGGCCCTTCGTCGACGTGCGCGCCGTTCGCGCCACGATGGATGAGCTGTTGCAGGCCTTTCCTCTGCGCTCGTGCTCCAAGCACAAGTTCCAGTACCAACAGCGCATCAATCGGCCGTGCCTGCTCTACGACATCGGTAAGTGCTCGGGACCGTGTGTGGGCAAGATCGACGCCGACGGGTACGTCGAGTTGCTGAACTCCTGGGAGCGGTTCTTTGAGGGCGACGTGCGGGTCCTGCGAGATCGCCTGCGCGCCCAGATGCGCGAGGCGTCCGAGAGCCAGCACTACGAAGCGGCCGCCGCAGCCCGGGACGGTCTGGCGGCGCTCGAACGAGCGGCCAGCGCCCAAAGCGTGGTGCTCGACACCCACTCGAACCTCGACGTCATCGCCCTGGCGAGCGCCGGCTCGCGCGCGGCCATCGTGCGCTTTCGGGTGCGCCACGGGCGCATCATCGGTCGCACCGTGCACCTAGTGGATCGCTCCATGGACGAGGGCGACCCCGAGATGCTCGAGAACGCGCTCACCGACATGTACCTCGACGCCTCCTCGGTACCCGCCGTGGTCGTGGTCCAGGGAGAGGACCTCGCGACGACCTTGGTGCGCGAGTACCTCAGCGGACTGCGAGGAAAGCCGGTCGAGGTGACCGTCGCCCAGCGCGGACGTCGCAAGCGAGTGGTCGAACTCGCCGCCCACGACGCCGAGTCGGTGATTGCGCGCGACTCCCTTCGTCGCCAGGCCGATCACAACGTGCGCTCGCGGGCCCTCCAAGAGCTGGGCACCGCACTCGGTCTCGAACAGCCGCCCTATCGCATCGAGTGCTTCGACATGAGCCACCTCCAGGGGACCAACTACGTCGGCTCGATGGTCGTCTTCGAAGACGGCCTGCCGGTGAAGAGCGAGTACCGACACTTCAACGTGCGCGAGGTGCTGGGCAACGACGACGTGGGCGCGATGCAAGAGGTCGTGCGTCGCCGACTCACCCACTGGGAAGAGCACCAGGACGACACGAGGTTTCGACGCGCTGATCTGATCATCATCGACGGGGGAGTGCCCCAGTTGCACGCGGCCGAAAAGGCCGCACGCTCGCTGGAGTTGGGCGGGCTGGTGGAGTTCGCGGCTCTGGCCAAGCGCGAAGAGCTTCTCTTTCGTCCCGGGTCCTCTACGCCCATCGCGCTTGAGCGCGGTTCCGAGAGCCTGTATCTGGTTCAGCGCATTCGCGACGAGGCGCACCGCTTCGCCATCACGTTTCACCGCTCCAAGCGCGGCAAGTCGATGGTCGCCTCCTCGTTGGAGGGCATCGAGGGCCTCGGCCCCTCGCGTCGCGATCGCCTCTTGGAGGTGTTTGGCTCGCTCAACGCCCTGCGTCACGCGACCCTCGAGGAACTCACGGCCCTGTCGTGGTTGCCCGAGAACGTGGCGACCAGGCTCTACGATCATCTCCAGGCGCCCGCGGCGCCGCGACCCACGAAGGACAGGGACGATGAGTGAGGTCTTGATGGTGACCGGTATGTCGGGCGCGGGTCGCTCGACGGTCGCCGCGGCCCTGGATGACCTGGGTTGGTTCGTGATCGACAACCTCCCCTTGGAGCTGGTGAGTCGCGTGGGCGAACTCGCCTCGGCCGACGCCCACGAGTACACCGGCATCGCCTTCATCGTGGGACGCTCGGGCGGGCTGGAACCCGAGGACCTGCTGAGGGTCCGCGAGGACTTGGCCCGCCACCACGGGGACGCCAAGATCCTCTTTTTGGATGCGCCCGACGATGTGTTGATCCACCGCTACGAGGGAACGCGCCGGCGTCACCCCTTGGACGAGGTCACCCTCGCTGAGTCCATCGCCCACGAGCGCGCGCTGCTGGCCCCGATCCGTGACGCGGCGGCGGTGGTCATCGACACCGGACCGATCAACACGAACCAGTTGCGCCGGCGCATCGTCGAGATCTTCACCGACGTCGCGGCGATGGAGTCACTGCGGGTCTCGCTGGTCAGCTTCGGCTACTCCTACGGCATACCCAGTGACGTGGACATCGTCTTTGACTGCCGTTTCCTGCCCAACCCTCACTGGATCCCCGAGCTGCGCCCGCTCAGCGGACTCGACGAGCCGGTGGCTCGCTACGTGCTCGAACAAGAGCCGGCCCAGCACTTCATCGACGACGTGGTGGGCATGCTCGAGTGGCAGATCCCCGCGTTCGCCGCCGAGGGCAAGTCGTACCTGTCGATCGCCATCGGCTGTACCGGGGGCCGTCATCGCAGCGTGGCCATCGGTGAAGAAGTGCGCCGACGCCTGCACGTAGAGGCTCCCGTCTTTCATCGCGATATCGCTCGATGAAGCTCGTGGCCGTGGGTGGAGGTCACGGCACCGCCGTGTCGCTGCGCGCCCTCAAGCGCCTCTCCGGCGAGGTCACCGGCGTCGTGTCGGTGGCCGACGACGGGGGATCGACCGGACGACTGCGCGCCTTGTTGAACGTGGCGGCGGTGGGTGATCTGCGCAAGTGCCTGGTCGCGCTGGCCGATCCCGATAACCCCCTGACGGCCTCCTTCGAACACCGGTTCTCGGTGGGCGAACTCAGTGGTCACGCCGTGGGCAACTTGCTCTTGGTGGGTTTGATCGACGCCACGGGCAATCTCGAAGAGTCCGTGCACGCGCTGGCCCAGGTGATGGGCGTTACGGGCACGATCGTGCCGGCCAGCACCGAAGGGGTGGTGCTCGTGGCCACGACCGAAGAGGGCCACACGCGCGGTCAGACAAGCGTGGCCAAGTCCTCGACGATCCGTCGCGTCAGCGTGGAGCCCGCGGTGGTGGCGGCACCCATTGCGGCCGTCGAGGCGATCGAGCGCGCCGACGTCGTAGTGATCGGGCCCGGCTCGCTGTTCACCAGCGTGATCGCCGCGTGCGTGGTACCAGGAGTCACCCAGGCGCTGGCGGGCACGCGAGCCCAGAAGATCTACGTGGCCAACTTGCGCCAAGAGATACCCGAGACCGAGGGCTTCACCCTCCAGGATCACCTCGACGCTCTGGCGCGTCACGGAGTGGACGTGGACCTGGTCCTGGTCGACGAGCGTTCTCCCTTCGCGCGCGATGACGCGACCGTTGCGAGGGTGGTCGCGGACCTCGCCGGTGGAAATGGCCTCGTGCACGATGTGCAAAAATTGGCAGTGACTGTCTTCGAGAACGCGGCGACAGCGAACCCCAGCGAAGGAGACGTCAGTGGCAACACGGGTCGCGATTAATGGTTTCGGTCGGATCGGTCGAGGATTCTTGCGCGCGGTGCTGGTCAACCCCGAGGTCGAGGTCGTGGCCATCAACGACCTGGTGCCCACGGCAACGAACGCCCATCTGCTCAAGTACGACTCGACCCAGGGCGTCTTGGACCTCGACGTGCGCGCGAGCGACAACTCACTCCAGGTCGGTAAGGACACCATCGCGGTCTTCGCCGAGCGCGACCCGGCCCAGTTGCCCTGGGGCGACCTCGCCATCGACGTGGTGATCGAGTCCACGGGCATCTTTACCTCGCGCGAGGCGGCCGCAGCCCACCTGCGCGCGAGGGCCAAGCGCGTGATCATCTCCGCGCCGTCGGGCGACGCCGACGCCACCTTCGTCATGGGGGTGAACGAGGACTCGTTCAACTCCGAGACGGACCTGGTGATCTCGAACGCGTCGTGCACGACCAACTGCTTTGTGCCGATGGTCAAGGTGCTCGACGACGCCTTCGGCGTCGAGGCTGGGTTGATGACCACGGTTCACGCCTACACCAACGACCAGAACCTGCTCGATCTCGCCCACCGGGACATGCGCCGCGCTCGGGCGGCCGCGATCAATATCGTGCCCACCGCCACGGGTGCGGCGCGCGCGACGAGCCTGGTGTTGGGCGCGATGAAGGGCAAGTTGGACGGCACGTCGCTGCGCGTGCCGATTCCGGTGGGATCGATCACTGACTTCACCGCGGTGCTGCCCACGACCACGGTGGCCGAGGTCAACGAGGCGTTTCACGCGGCGGCCAGCGCGGGCTCGTTGGCGAGGTACCTCGTCTACACCGATGAGCCGATCGTCTCATCGGACATCGTGGGCAGTCCCGCCTCGTGCACCTTCGACTCGTTGATGACGATGGTCCAGCGTCTCGATGACGCGCGCAGCCTGGTCAAGGTGTTCGGCTGGTACGACAACGAGTGGGGATACTCCAATCGTCTAGTCGACCTCGCGCACTACGTCTCGCGATAGTGCCCGCCTCCCTGCCGTCGATTGACGCCTGGGGCGATCTCAGCGGCCGGCGCGTCTTGGTGCGCGTGGACTTCAACGCTCCGGTGGCCGAGGTCGACGGGGCGCTGGTGGTCACCGACGACTTTCGCCTGCGCGCGGCGCTGCCGCTGTTTTCCACCTTGCTCGAGCGCGGGGCGAGTGTCGTGGCGGCGACGCACTTTGGTCGACCCAACGGACAGCCCGACGAGCGCTACCGCGTCGAGCCGCTGCGGCGTCGCTTGAGCGAACTGTGCCCCGACGTGGAGTTGATGGAGAACCTGCGCTTTCACGCGGGCGAAGAGGCCAACGACCCCGCATTCGGGGCCTCGCTGGTCGCAGGCTTCGACTACTACGTCAACGAGGCCTTTGGCGCCTCGCACCGCGCGCACGCCTCGATCATGGTGCCGCCCACGCTGGTGCCCAGTGCGGCGGGTCCCAACCTCAGTCGCGAGGTCGCCACGCTGCTCGCGCTGCTGGAGTCTCCCGAGCGACCCTTCGTCGCGGTCACCGGCGGGGCCAAGGTGAAAGACAAGCTCGGCATCATGAAGGTGCTCGCCGCCAAGGCCGACCTGGTCATCGTGGGAGGCGGCATGGCCTACACCTTCGGGGTCGCCCAAGGACACACCGTGGGCAGTTCTCTCTTCGACGAACGCTACGTCGAAGAGTGTCGCACGTTGCTCGACGGGGGCAACGTGCTGATCCCGGTTGACTCGCGAGGGCTACCCACCGGGGCGCCGTTCGGTTCGAATGGCGGCGACGACGAGGTCGTCAGCTTCGGGGCCGACATCCCTGAGGGATTCACCGGGCTGGACATTGGGCCCACGACGGTCGAGATCTTTGAAGCCGCCTTGGCCAGTGCGCGCACGATCCTGTGGAATGGGCCCATGGGGGTATTCGAGGACCCGCGTTTAGGCGAAGGAACCGCGGCCATTGCTCGAGCCATCGCCGCCTCGCCCGCCATCAGCGTGGTGGGCGGGGGAGACTCGGTCGCCGCGCTGGGCCAGTATGGACTCAGTGACGACGTGAGTTTTATCTCCACCGGCGGTGGAGCGTCGCTCGAGTTGGTCGAGTTCGGGGATCTGCCCGGACTGCGCGCTCTTCGAGAGAGTCCCTGGTCGCGCTAGTGGCTAACGTCGCGCGCCCTCTGGTGGTGGGCAACTGGAAGATGAACCTCGACTTTGTCGAGGGCCTGCACCTCGTCCAGCAGCTGGGTGTGCTGATCAAGAACCGCCCGATCGAGCACACCGACGTCGTGGTGGCTCCCCCCTTCGTGGACCTGCGCTCCGTGAGTTCGGTACTCGAGTCCGAGCGCCTTAGCGTCGCCCTAGGCGCTCAGCACGTGAGCGCGTATGAGAATGGCGCACGCACGGGCGAGGTCTCCATGTCGATGCTCATCCGCCTGGGTGTGCAGTTCGTGATCGTGGGACACTCCGAGCGGCGCACCTACTACGACATGACCGACGAG
>DATJUR010000090.1:0-8543 GCA_035502215.1 Acidimicrobiales bacterium
GCGAAGACGTGTGGCGGGTGGCGAACTTCTGGTCCGCCGCGCTGGGTCGCAGTGTCGATGAGGGCAGCAGTGAGGCGTTCGCGTCGATTGGCGGCTCCGACGCGACGAGAACTCAACCGGCCTGGTTCTTTCACCGCGTGCCCGAGCCTCAAACCACGAAGAACCGCGTGCACGTTGATCTCGTGGACCCCAGTGAGAACCGGGTTTCGCGGCTGGTGGATCTGGGCGCGCGCGTCATCAAGGAGCACGACATCGGCGTTCACAGCTGGACGGTGATGGAAGATCCCGAGGGCCACGTGTTCTGCGTGGCGGCCAAGGTGTACGCCAGCTAAGACCACGGACCCGGCGCCCGCGTCGCACGTACGAGGCAAAGGACGTTTGACCCTAACGCGCTCAACAGACGATGAATGAGTATTGCCTTGTCACCACGAGGACAAGGAGAAGTAGCCATGAAAGCACTCGTCTACGGAGGCCCCGGCAAGAAGAGTTGGGAAGAGGTTCCCGATCCAGTCATTCAGCGGCCGACCGACGTGATCGTAAAGATGCTCGCCACCACTATCTGTGGCACGGACCTGCACATCCTCAAAGGCGACGTGCCCGAAGTGGAGGTGGGCCGGATACTTGGACACGAGGGGATCGGCGAGATCATCGACGTAGGTTCGAGCGTGACCCAACTGCGCGTCGGAGATCGCGTCATTTTGTCATGCGTTAGTTCATGCGGGCGTTGCTCGAACTGCCGTCAGGGTCTCTACAGCCACTGCCTTGATCCGGAGGGCCGAGCGGGAATCGGATGGATCTTTGGCTACATGATCGATGGCACCCAAGCCGAGTACGTGCGAGTGCCTTTTGCGGAGACCTCGCTGTACCCGATGCCGTCGACCCTGAGCGACGCGGAAGGAATTCTCCTCTCGGACATACTGCCCACCGGATTTGAGATTGGCGTGGAGTACGGGCACGTTCGTCCCGGCGACGTCGTGGCGGTCATCGGCTCAGGTCCAGTGGGACTGGCCGCCGTCACGACCGCCCGACTGTACGGCCCCTCGAAGATCGTCGCCATCGACCTCGACGACGCGAGGCTCAAGCTCGCGGCTGAGTTCGGGGCTACCGACACCGTGAACTCCGGGGACGATGACTGGAAGGAACAGGTGCTCGCCCTGACAGATGGCCAAGGAGTTGACGTCGCCATCGAGGCCGTCGGGCTGCCAACGACCTTTACGATGGCGACCCAGGTGGTGCGTCCCGGAGGACACGTGGCGAACATCGGCGTGCACGGCAAGCCGGTGGACCTGGCGCTCAATGAACTGTGGATCCGAAACATCAACATCTCGATGGGCCTGGTGAACACCAACACACTGGGCATGCTGCTGAAACTGGTCAGCCAGTACCAGTTACCGGTCGAGGCGTTCGTGACTCACGAGTTCACGTTCGATCAGATCCTGCAGGCCTACGACGTCTTTGCCAACGCGTCGAAGTTTGGCGCCCTCAAGGTCCTAATCCACTAGATCCCACAGGCTTCAACGTGGACTCATGGAGCGATTGGCCGTGATCTCTAACCAGACGGTAAACTCCTTGGTCCCACACTCGTGGGAATCAGGTGAACCCTGCTCTGTTTTCCGCAGAGCCCGAGCTATTCGGACCAGAGGGAAAGGAAAAAGGCCATGAGGCCCTATGAATCCATGATCGTCTTCGACACGACCGTCGACGCGCAGTCGATCCAGATCGCCTTGGACCGCGCGCTCGATACCATCCGGGCGAACGCAGGAACTCCGGGAAACATCGACCGTTGGGGCAAGCGTCCGTTGGCGTACGAGATCAACAAGCGCAAAGAGGGGTACTACGTCCTGGTGGAGTTCAGCGGTGAGTCGTCGACCGTCGACGAGCTCGATCGCATTTTGACCCTGTCGGACGAGGTGCTGCGCTTCAAGATTCTCAAGCGTCACGTGCGAACGCCCGCCGCCGCTGTTAGTGCGCAGGCCTAAGTTCAGACGCGTAGCGCTAAGGAGAGACCATGGCTGATAACACCATCACCGTTGCCGGCAACATCACCCGCGACCCCGAACTCAAGTTCTTGAACTCGGGCCAGGCGGCCGTGCGCCTGTCGATCGCGGTCAATCGTCGCTGGCAGAATCGCCAGACCCAGGAGTGGGAAGAGCGCGTGTCGTACTTCGAGGTCGCCGGGTACGGCGCACTCGCCGAAAACGCCGCCAACTCGCTGACCAAGGGCACCCGGGTGATCGTCTCGGGTCGACTCGAGCAGCGCAGCTGGGAGACCGAGAACGGAGAGAAGCGCTCTATCGTCGAGATCAACGCCGATGAGATCGCCCCATCGCTGCGCTTCGCCACCGCCGTAGTGACCCGCACTCCGCGGGCGGAGGGCTCGAACTTCTCGGCGCCGGAGCGCCCGGCCCCGCGCACCAACGCACCCAGCAGCAGTAGTTATGAATTTGATGAGGAGCCTTTCTAGTGCCACGCATTAATAACCCCAAGCCGCCCAAGCGCGCGCCCAAAGTAGACATCCGCCGCGGGGCGAAGAAGAAGCCCTGTGCGTTCTGCCAGCACGGCGTCGATCGTGTGGACTACAAGGACCTCGCCCAGTTGCGTAAGTACATCTCGGACCGTGGCAAGATTCGCGGGCGCAAGGTCTCGGGTAACTGTCAACAGCACCAGCGCGACGTGAGCGAGGCCATCAAGACCGCGCGCGAGTTGGCGCTACTGCCCTACACCCAGCGCACCGTGACCGAACGCCGCGGCGGCAGGGGCCGTGACGGCGGACGAGACGACCGCGGACCGCGCGGCCCGCGTCCCAACCGCGACAACGCCGAGGCCACGCCCGCGCGGCCCGAAGCCGATGGTGAGCTGATCGACGACGCCAGCGTCGCGGCCGAGGTCTTGGTGCCCGAAGCGCAGGAGACGAGCGAATGAAGGTCCTGCTACGAAGTGACGTGCGCGGCCTCGGCCGACGTGGGGACATCGTGGACGTGAAGAACGGCTACGCCCGCAACTTCCTGTTGCCCTCGGGAGCGGCGTTACCGGCCAGCGACGCGAGCGAAAGCCAAGCCGCGCTGATGCGCAAGGCGCGCGACATCCTGGACGCGAAGAGTCGCGAAGCGGCCGAGGCGCAGAAGGCTCTCATCGAGAAGGAGCCGATTACGATTGCCGCGCGCGCCGGAGCGAACGGGCGGCTCTTCGGCTCGATCACCGAGTCGGACATCGTGAATGCGATTCGAAGCGCGACGGGCATCTCCCTGGATCGTCACGCGATCAACCTGGCCGAGCACGTCAAGGAAGTGGGTACGGCCACGGCCACGGTGACCCTGTTTGACGGCGTGAACGCAACGGTCACTATCGAAGTGGTTGCGAAGTAATTTTTCAGGATTTGAGGTTGGGGTCGCCGAGAACGTTGCTCCCGGCGACTGGTGTTTCAACAAGACCGAATCCCATGTCACAGACCGTTGCGAGGCTATGTCGTGTGTCGGTCACCACTTTGCGCACAGGGTTTCCCCAATATGTCCTTCGCCAATCCTCAACATGGACGACTTGTTACCTGCAGCCCAGGTCGACAAGCGTTGAAGTCTTATGACGCAGATTGACACCGAGCGACCACGAGCCGCCTCTGGTGGGCGTGTGCCGCCCAGCGTCATCGAGGCCGAAGAGTCGCTCATCGGAGCGATGTTGCTCTCGCCCGAGGCGGTGAGCGTCGCCTACGAGACGGTCCAGGTAGAGGACTTCTACCGCCCACTTCACGGACAGATCTTTGGGGCGATCATCGCCCTGGCTCACGCCGGCGAGCCGGTGGACTACGTCACGGTCCAAGCGAAGCTCCAAGAGCGCGGAGCCGTCGCGGTCGAGCTGGCGGTGCTCTCGGCTCTGCAGCTCAATACACCCTCGGCGGCGAACGCGTTGCACTACGCCGAACTGGTCCGCGAGAAGGCCCAGCAGCGTCGCCTCATCGCGGTGGCTGGCGAGATCGTCGACGACGCGTACGTGGCGACCGACGACGTGGTCGGGCTCATCGACGAAGCCGAGCGCAAGATCAACGCCATCGCCGACGACCGCAAGGTCGACTCGGTGTCCCCCCTGCAGCGGCTCCTGCTCAACGAGGCGGACATACTCGAGCTGCGAGGCGAGACGCGAGGTCAGTTCAACGGCCTCGAGACGGGATACCGGTCGCTCGACGCCATTCTTCAAGGTCTCCAGAAGAGCTCGATGACCATCGTTGGCGCACGTCCGGCGACGGGTAAGACGGCCTTTGCCCTGGGCATCTTGATCCACGTGGGTGCGGTCGTGAATCGACCCGCCTTGTTCTTCTCCCTTGAGATGAGTCGCCAAGAGCTGGCCGAACGCATCCTGGCCTCCACCGCGCGCATTGACTCGTCCAAGTTGCGCACCGGTGACCTCTCGGAAGCTGACTGGAATCGTGCCCACGACGCCTTCGGGTATTTGCAGTCGGCCAAGGTCTTCATCGACGACAACCCGGCGCTCACGATCATGGACGTGCGCGCTCGCGCCCGACGCATCAAGCAGCAAAACGGCGACCTCGGTGTCATCATCATCGACTATCTCCAGCTGATGTCGAGTCGCGGTCGCGCCGAGAACCGCCAGGTGGAAGTCTCCGAGATGAGCCGATCGCTCAAGATTCTCGCGCGTGAGCTGGAGTGCCCGGTGGTGGCTCTCAGTCAGCTCTCGCGAAAGCTCGAGGAACGCGCCGACAAGCGACCGATGATGTCGGACCTGAGAGAGTCAGGTTCACTGGAGCAAGACGCCGACGTCGTGTTGTTCCTCTATCGGCCAGAAATCTACGGCGAGGTCACCAATGACATGAAGGCCGACGCCGAGATCATCGTGGGCAAGAATCGTAATGGCCCCACACGCACTGCGCACCTCACCTGGCGAGGTGAGTTCGCTCGCTTCGACAACGTTGCCGACAACGGAGGAATATAAGCCGCGCGGACCCGCGCGATCAGTCGCTCAGACAGCCCTGGGTCGAGACACTGCCCGTCGCCGGCGTGCTCGCGATGTCGTGCTCGACTTCGCTCAGGGGGATCGCGTAGGCCGTGCTCAGCTGGCTGAGCGAGTACGACTCGACCACGCCGGCCACGCGGTCGTTGACCAAAACGGGGCTGCCCGAGTTGCCGGGTTCGATGTTGGCCTCCAGGGAGAGAACCGTCCGGGCGGCCAGGTCCTGGTTGTAGATGTTTCGGCTGTCGGCGGTGATCTCACCCTCGTAGTAGCCGTCGGAACGCGTGCGTGATGTGTTCAGCGGAAAGCCCACAATCTGGATCTTGGTGTCACTAGCGGGTTCTGCGCTGAGAAAGCTCAGCGGGGTCCCGCTCTTGCTCACGCGGAGAACGGCGAGGTCGTTGTCGGGGTCGTAGAGGGCAACCGTCGCTGGCGCACCGTCGACGCTGAACTTCGTATGTCCGGCCACGACGTGCGCGTTGGTGACGACTTCGCTGCTCGTCACGTAAAAGGCGGTGCCCTCGGTTTCGTCGCTGCATACGCCGCTCGCGATCACCTTGACGACGTCACTCGGTGCGCTGAGGTGGTTCACGGGGGGTGCCAAGGTAGAGGGCGGAACCGGTTGAGGCAGCGTGGGGGCGATGACGTCGGCGAAGATCGAGGGCACACCGGCTTTGCGGAACAGGGACTGAACCTGGGCTTCGACCGAGGGCACGGGGGGCATCACGTGATCGAGGGCCGACAGGATGGCCGAGTTCTGGATGGCGCTATCGATGGAGGCGGCCGGGGCCGAGGCCAGCAGGCCCGCGATGAGCCAGCAGAACACCAGGGCAGCTGCCGCGCTCACTGCGACACCCGCGACACGGTCCACAATGCCCAGCATGAGCACGCTGACCACTCGGCTCACCAGTCGACCCAGCATTCCGCCGACCACCGCGCCCAGCAGGACCGCCACCAGGACGATGATCAGTGCGAGACCGGGGCGCCAGTGGCTCTTGGTGATGTCGCCGGCCAGCGATGGGGCGATCAAGGTTCCCAGGTAAAAGCCCGCCCCAAGGCCGATGAACATCGCGATCTGGGTGATCGCACCCGCGGCGAAGCCGCGTAAGGCGGCCACCACGACGAAGATAATGATGACGACGTCGACCCAGCTCACACCAGCCAGGCTAAGCCGTCATCGGTGATGGCGCAGGAGCGCTCTATTTTGGCTGCATGCGAATGCCCGCGTCGATGCGAATCGACGCGGCGTTCATGTAACTGTTGGTGAGCAACTCGATCGCCAGGGACGCGAACTCCGACGCGTATCCCAATCGCTTGGGAAACAGGACGCCCGTACCGAGACGCGCCTTGAACTCCTCGGACGCTGGGCCGGTGCCGTAGATCGGAGTGTCGATGAGCCCGGGCAGGATGCAGTTGGCGCGTACGCCAATGACCGCGAGATCGCGCGCCAAGGGCAAGGTGAGCCCGACGATGCCACCCTTCGAGGACGAGTACGCGGCCTGGCCGATTTGACCGTCCTCGGCGGCCACTGATGCGGTGTTGACGATCGCGCCACGGCACCCGTCGTCGTCGGGCGTGTTGTGGCTCATGGCCGTCGCGGCCAGGCGACACACGTTGAACGTGCCAATCAAGTTGATCTCGATGACCTTTCGATAGACGTCGAGGTTGTGCGCCGAGGCGTACTCGCCGTCCTTGCCGATGGTGCGCTCGGGCCAACCGATGCCCGCGCAGTTGACCGCGCTCCAAACCGGGGCCATCGCCGTGGCGGCCTCGATCGCCTCGATCACGTGGTCGGTGTTCGTGACATCGCAGTGAACGTATGCACCGCCGATCTCTGAGGCGATCCGTGCGCCCGCGTCGTCATTGAGGTCGGCGATAACGACCTTGACCTGGCGCTCGGCAAGGGCGCGGGCGGTGGCCTCACCCAGACCCGAGGCGCCACCGGTAACGACCGCCGAGGTAGTACCTAACTTCACGATTCTCCGTTCTGACCCCGCCGGTGCGAAGCCACCCACGAGTCAAGCAGACATTCAGGGCTGCTCGTGCGAAGGCGAGGGCGCAGCTGGTGGGGCCGGAGAGTCCGGCCCCACCAGCACACTTAGCGCCGGGAGGTTTCGAGTGGGGAACCGACCTCCTCGGGCTCGAGCTGGGTGACCTCACGATACGCATCAACCGTCGCTTCATAGTCGGCGACGACCGCCTGCTTGTGGTCCAACTCTTCCTTCAGTTCCCGTTCGTGGATTTCCCGCTGTTGAAAGTGCACTGCCAACAGAGGCAGTCCAACACCCACGCACAGGGCGAGGATCACGAGTACAGCTCCAAAGCTTGCAGCAAACATTGCGGTTCTCCTTTCAACGGGGATCACAGTTTGAACCCGCTACCAAAAGTCTTAGCGAGAAGCGCGCGAGAGGCAATTAAGAGTTGTCTGTGAGATGGCTACATGAGACGCCGTATTTTTTGGGTCGTTCGCCGTTCGTTATGCCATAACGTAACGAAGTGTCGTCGATCTACCAGTGCTCGAAAGAAGAGTTGGCGGCACTGCTCGAGGGCGAGCCCTCGTACCGACTCGATCAGCTCTGGCACGGCCTGTGGAGTGAAGCGCTGCCCATCGCCGAGATCACGACCATTCCCAAATCACTGCGTTCGGCTCTGGTCGAGCAGTTTCCCGCGTCGCTGCGGGTGGTGAACGAGGTCGCCAGCGACCACGGCGCGACACGTAAGTGGGTCTTTGCTCTCGAGGACGGCGAAACGATCGAGACCGTGCTGATGCACTACGAGGATCGTGTGACGGTCTGTGTCTCCTCTCAGGCGGGCTGTGCCATGGGCTGCACGTTCTGTGCGACGGGACAGGCCGGCTTTTCCGGGCAGCTGAGCGTGGGCGACGTCATCGAGCAGGTCATGTTCGCTGCCCGTGCGGCCGCTCCCGCCCGGCTATCGAACGTGGTCTTTATGGGAATGGGCGAGCCGCTCGCCAACTACGCCACGACCGTGGGAGTCGTGCGGCGACTGAGTGAGTACCGGGGTCTGTCCGCGCGACATCTCACCGTGTCGACCGTGGGAGTCGCTCCCGCGATTGAACGCCTGGCTCGCGAGGGTCTGGCGATTACCCTGGCCGTATCGCTGCACGCCGCCAACGACGACGCGCGCAATGAACTCGTTCCCCTCAACCGTCGCTACCCGCTCGAGCGTTTGCACCAGGCGTGTTCGACCTGGATCGAGCGCACCGGACGGCGCATCAGCTTCGAGTGGGCGCTCATCGACGGCGTGAACGACACGGATACCGCGCTGGGCGAACTCGCCGACTACGCCCTCTCGCTGGGGGCCCACGTCAATCTCATTCCGCTCAATCCGACGCCGGGCTACTTGGTGCGCGGTTCGAGCGTCCAGCGCGTGCGCGCGTTTCGCGACGGGCTGAACGCACGCGGCGTGAACGCCACCGTGCGAAACACCCGTGGTCGTTCAATCGCGGCCGCCTGTGGGCAGTTGGCGAATGTCACCAAGAAACAGCGACGTCGCGTCTCACTCAGCCTGCGCTAGGCGATGCGCTCGCGCCAAAACGTGGGGCGCCAGCGAATGAGTGCGAG
>DATJUR010000091.1:0-3687 GCA_035502215.1 Acidimicrobiales bacterium
CGAGGAGCCAGTTCGTGCGCCGTGGCGCTGAGGAGCTCGGCGCCGCGCGTCGTCTCCTCGCGGGTCGTCATGACTTCATCTTTGACGCAACGGTCGCCAGGAGGTCATCGTAGGCCTTGGCGAACGATGCGACGCCCTCACTCTCTAACTGCTCGCTCACCTTGGCGAGGTCGACATCAGGGGCCAGATTGTCCAGGAGCGCGGCCGTCTCGCGGGTGGTGTCCTCGTTGAGCAGATACGAGGCCGCAAAGTTGCCGTGGTCGAGGGCGTCGGCCAGGGTTTTGTCGGGCATGGTGTTAACGGTCTCGTGGGCCACTAATCGATCGACGTAGAGCAGGTCAGGGTAGTTCGGGTTCTTTGTCGACGTCGACGCCCACAACGGACGCTGCACCTGGGCTCCCCAGGAGAGCAGATCGGTGACGTCAACGGACGTCACGCGTTGGCGATAGAGCTCGTAGGCCGCGGCCGCCTGGGCGTTGGCGGTCGTCCCCCGGCGGGGGTCGCCCTCGGGCAGCAACGCGTCGACCGCGACGTCAACCCGAGAGACGAAGAACGACGCAACGCTCGCGATCGAGCCGGCCTCGTGACCATTCGCCACCGCGTCCGCTATCCCGTCACGCCAAGCCGAGATGACCTCCCCGTAGCGTTCGACCGAGAAGATCAGCGTGACGTTGACGTTGATTCCCGCGCCCAGCACGGCGCGAATCGCCGGCAGGCCCGCCTTGGTGCCGGGAATCTTGATCATCACGTTGGCTCGGTCGACCTGAGCGAAAAGTCGCTTCGCGGCAGCGATCGTGCCCTCGGTGTCGTGGGCAAGGCGCGGTGAGACTTCGAGCGACACGAAGCCGTCGAGGTAGCGCCTCGTGCCCGCGGCGAAGGCATCACGCGAGCTCTGGGAGACCTTGGCCAAAAGATCGCACGCGTGTTGCACGTCGGATATCGCCAGAGTTTCAAAGACCTTCTCGGGGTCCGTCTCGCTGGAGGCAGCGATGTCGTCGTCGTAGGCCGACGACGTCGCGATCGTCTTGTCAAAGATAGAGGGGTTCGAGGTGAGTCCTCGCACACCGTTGTCGATGTAAGTCTGGAGCGTTCCGTCTTCTAACCAGTCTCGACGCAGATTGTCGATCCAGGGACTTTGTCCGTAGTCGGCGTACAGGGTGGTGAGCTTGGTCATGCGGTCTCTCTTAGAACTTGTTCGACGTGGGCGACCACGCTCGAGGGGACAATGTTGTAATTCTCAAAGACGACCTTGCCGGGTGCGGACATACCAAACGCGTTGATGCCGATGGACTCGTCGACGTAGTTCGCCCAGCCCAGCGTGGCGCCGGCCTCGATCGCCACCGAGGGTATCTGGCGGCGCAGAACGTCGCGTCGATACTCGAGTGGCTGGGCGTCGAAACAACGCCAACACGGCAGGGCCACCACTCGGGTCACGATGCCTTTGGCCGCGAGTTCCTCGTTGGCTCGTAGGCACACCGACACTTCGGATCCCGTAGCCACCAGGGTGAAAACGGCGTCGGGGTTCTCGCGCACGACGTACCCTCCCTTGCGTGCACCCGCAGCGCTCGCGGCAGCGGCGTCCCCGTCAAAGGTCTGAATGTCTTGACGCGTGAGGACCATGGCGGTGGTGACCGGTTCCTTCGAGGTCAAGTAGTGCTCGACGAGATCCAGCGTCTCGTTCGCGTCGCTGGGGCGAACGACGTGAATGTAGGGCATGGAACGTAGAGACATGAGCTGTTCGATGGGCTGGTGGGTGGGACCGTCCTCACCGACGCCAATGGAGTCGTGGGTGTAGTCGAACATCACGCCGGCTTCGCTGAGGGCGGCCAAGCGTACGGCGGGTCGCGCGTAGTCGTTGAAGACGAAAAATGTCGAACCGATGGGGCGCAGGCCGCCGTGATGGAACTGACCAACCATCGACGCGCTCATGGCGTGCTCGCGAATTCCGTAGTGAATCTGGCGGCCGCCGGGGGTGTCAGCACCCTGGACGTCGGCGCCCTTGAGGACCATGCCGGTGTTGCCGGTAAGGTCCGCCGATCCGGCGGTTAGACCGGGCGTCTGAGCCGCGTAGACGTCCATGGCTCGTTGCATGGCTTTGCGCGTGGCGACCATCGAACCCGGCTCGAAGGGCTCGGCCTTGGTCGTGATCACGGCCGCGCCGTGGGTGTCGATCTGCTCGAGGAGGCGCCTGCCCTTCTCGCCCGAGGCGCTCAGTCGTGCCTGCCACGCGACCCGGGCGTCGCGGTTGGCGCTCAAGGTGGCGTGCAACTCCGCGGGCAGTTCTGGATCAACGGCGAAAGGTTCGTCGGGCACGCCGAGCTGGGCTTTGACCGCGCTGATCGCCTCGGGGGGAAACGGCGTGCCGTGGGCGTCGCTTGAGTCCATCAACTGCGCCGAGGGAAACCCGATGTGTGAACGAACGATGATCAGGCTCGGGCGGCTCGTCTCGGCCATGGCCGCGCGGGTGGCCTCTTCGAGCACGTCGAGGTTGTTCGCCTCTTCACCCACGTTCTGGACGTGCCAACCGTACGCCTCAAAGCGCTCTGCGGCGTTGTCGTTGAGCGCCAGCTCCGTCTTGCCGTCAATGGTGATGTGGTTGTCGTCGTAGAAGATCGTGAGTCGGTCAAGGCCCAGGTGACCCGCCAGGGACGCCGCTTCGTGACTGATGCCCTCTTCGAAACACCCGTCTCCGGCCACGACCCACGTACGGTGATCCACCAGGTCGTCGCCGTAGTCGTGTCGCAGTATTCGCTCGGCGATGGCCATCCCAACGCCGTCGGCCACCCCTTGGCCCAAGGGTCCGGTGGTGACCTCCACGGTGGGCGCCACGCCGCGCTCGGGGTGTCCGGGGCACTTGGAGTGGGCTTGGCGAAACTCCTTGATGTCATTAAGGGTGAGGTCGTAGCCGTAGAGGTACGCGAGCGAGTACTGCAGGATGCAGGCGTGACCGCAGCTCATGATGAAGCGATCCCGGTCGCTCCACAGTGGATCGGTGGGGTCGTGTCGCATCACCCGGCCCCAGAGCATCACTCCCAAGGGCGCCAGAGCCATCGCCGTACCGGTGTGGCCGGAGTTGGCCTTGGCCGGTGCGTCCATGGCGAGCGTGACGACTTCACGAATGGCTCGCCCTTCAAGGTCGCTGGCGCCGGGATAGAGAGAGTCAGTCATGACTAGAACAGTACCGAATAGACCTCACGACTCGTGCGGGCGCGAAAGGTAGTCTCGCCAGGTGGCACTGCAGATTCCTCCCAACTGTGACCTCACGCTGGGCCTGGTCTGTCTCGACAAGTCCGAACCTGGGCGAACAGTGTGGCGGGCCACGCTGGACGAACGGTTCCTCAATCCGGCTGGCGTCGTCCAGGGCGGTTTTCTCGCCGCCATGTTGGACTCGGCCATGGGTGCCTCGGCCGTCTCACTCGAGCGCGAGCGCCGGGTGAGTGTCGCCAATACCGAGATGAAAGTCTCGTTCTTACGCTCGGCTCGCTCGGGCGATGTCCTGACGTGTATCGCGACGGTCATTAAGCCCGGGCGAGTTATTTCATTCTTAGAAGCAACGATTGAGAATGCCGCGGGCGACCTGGTCGCCACGGCCAGTTCTACCTACCTGATTAGAGACCGTTCTGAGTAGGCTTGGGCCGTGAAGAACTCGGCCTGGCGTCGTTTTTTGTGGGGGGCCTCCCTCCAGCG
>DATJUR010000092.1:0-5998 GCA_035502215.1 Acidimicrobiales bacterium
CTCGGGCGGTGCGTTCTTTGACGTCGTGAAGGCTCTGCCGTCGTACTGGCTGGTCCAGGCTGGCAAGTCTGCCCTGCTGGGTGCCCACGTCTGGACCGGCGAAGCGTGGATCGTGATCGCACTCTGGTCGCTCGCCCTGGCGCGTCTCGCGGTCGTGGTCTATCGACGCGACACCGCGAAGGTCTAGAGCCCCGAGAGCTTTCGAATCGGCCGCGCGAGCGCCGAGTTGTCGTCGTCGCCAAATCCCTGAGCGATGATCCCGTCTTCCAGCGTGGCCGCGAGCGCGCTCACCGGTAGCACGGCTCCCACCTGGTGGGCCAGTTCGAGTCCAATTCCGAGGTCCTTGCGATGCAAAGAGATCTTGAATCCCAGGGGATAGTCGTCGTCGATCATGCGATCGCTGCGGTTCTCGAGCACCCACGAACCGGCCGCACCGCCGCGCAGCGCACCGAGAACACGTGGCACGTCAAGCCCGGCCTTGAGTCCGAGGGTGACTCCCTCGGCAACCCCGAGATACACCCCCGACAAGATCACTTGGTTGATGGCCTTGGCCCACTGACCCGAACCCAGATCGCCCAGATGCGTGACGCTGCGGCCCATCGCGTTCAGGATCGGCGCGGCGCGATCGAAGTCGTGGTCAGCGCCGCCCACGAGAATCGACAGAGTGGCGTTCTTCGCTCCCTCCGACCCACCGGTCACCGGAGCGTCCAGCGCGGCGACGCCCAGCGAAGAAAGACGCTGAGCAAACTCCTGGGCCTTGGTGGGACTAATCGATGAGCAGTCGACGAAGAGCGAACCGGAGGAGAAACCTTGTGCGAGGCCGTGATCGTCGAAGAGGACTTCTTCAACCTGCGGCGAGTCCGTGAGACAGGAGACGACGATGTCACTCGCCCGGGCGACCTCGGCCGGAGTTGCTGCCATCGTGGCCCCGAGGTGCACGACGGGCTCCGCGCGCGAGTGCGTTCGATTCCACACGGTGAGTGAGTACCCGGCTCGGACCAGGTTCATGGCCATGGGTTGACCCATTGTTCCCAGGCCCACGAACCCGATGCGCTCGCTCACGCCCGCGGACTTCGATGTGCTCATAGGGACCCCTTTTTTCGGCGACGATGGCTCGAAAATCGTAGTCGGGACCTCGAAAGGGCGCGCTCCGCGCGACCCGAGTCAACCGCGGCGTCTCTAGGCCACGCGAGTTCGCCGCGTGGGCGCCGCACACTCACGACACAGCACGACGTACTTGCGCTCGTCTTCGACATCCGCGCTGCGCAGGACCTTCACGGCGCCACTGGACTTGCAGTGTTGCTGATGCCAACACGTGTGGCGACTGCACTTGCACGGCCCTACCGCGGGCAATCGCACCGCTCGCAGACCCGTCATCTCAGACGACGAAGAGTTGAAAAGAGGTTCGGTCATCGTTTCCCATCTCGGACTCTTGCCCTCAATGTTAGAACTGACCTCAGCCAATAGTGCGGACCGTACACGCAGCACATCGCGAGTACTCGCGTTGCCCTGCGTTTAGTTCTGCGCCGCCACTTTCGCCGCGAGGCGCAAGAGAGACGCGTCTGAGCCCACACCGATAAAGGAAAATCCTCGTGAGGCGAGAGCCCCAACACGTTCGGGCGTGACAGCCAAGATCCCCGCCGCGATGCCACAGTCTCGCGCCGCAGCGATGACATCATCGAAGGCCGCAAGAAGTGTTGGATGATCGAACTGTCCGGGTATGCCCAGCGCCATCGACAGGTCGCTCGGACCAACGAAGAGCACGTCGACGCCGGGAATCGATGCAATCTCGCGCACGTTCTGCAGAGCGGGCGCAGTTTCAATCTGCACGATTCCCAGGAGGGACTCATTCACGCTCGCGTTGTCGCGCTCGTCGCCTCCGAACTGTCGCGCGCGGTTGTATCCGGCGATGCCTCGATCGCCTTGGGGCGGGTACCACAGGTGAGCAAGCGCCTCGCGAACCTGATCGGGGGTGTCGAGACGCGGAAACATAACGCCCTGAGCTCCGAGATCCAGCACGTGGCCGACTCGGATTCTCTCGGATGACTCGGCGCGGGCGAATACCGGCACCCCGCGTGCGGCCCCCGCCAGGAGTTGCGCCACCAGGCCGTCCTCGCCGCCGGCACCGTGTTCGAGGTCTACGAGAAGCCAGTCGAAGCCGGCCAGCGCGCACACTTCGGCCGCCCCGGCGGACCCTAAGTTCAAGAACGTGCCACGCGTACTCTGGCCCGCGCGCACCCGCTCGCGCAACGTCACCACAGACCCCCTAGTGCGAACACGCGTTGCGCCGACACAAAAAAGTTCATGCGTTAGTCTTCCATCACGGGTGACGATCCGCAACGCGTACCGCCAGACATCTGATGACTAACTCCAACTCGACACGCGTGACCGAGGTGACAATTACGCCCGTTGCATTCCGGGACCCTCCACTGTTGAACGCGGTCGGGGTGCACGAGCCCTTTGCCCTTCGATCGATCGTACAAGTCCACACCTACGAGGGCGTCACGGGCCTCGGCGAGTCGTACGGCGACGCGGGACATCTCGATCGGCTTCGCCGGGTGGGTGAGGCCCTGGTGGGCATCGACCCGTTCGCCACGCACGAGATGCTTGACGTAACCCGACGCACACTCTCTGGTGTGGTCGGTACCGATGGCCATGGCCTCACCGGATCGATCAGCGCCTCGGGCACCGTTCTGCGCACCTTCGCCGCCTTCGAAGTCGCCGCACTCGATATTCAAGGCAAGTTGCTCGACCGACCGGTGTCGGATCTGTTGGGGGGCGCGGTTCGCGCGACGGTTCCGTTTTCGGCGTACCTCTTCTATAAGTGGGCGGCCCACCCGGGCCAGGAGCCCGACTCCTACGGCGAGGCACTTGATCCCGAGGGCATCCTGGTCCAAGCGACCTGGATGCGCGACACCTACGGTTTTCGCTCCATCAAACTCAAAGGCGGAGTGTTTGAACCTGCCGCGGAGATCGAGGCCATCGTGGAGCTGGGCAAGGCGTTTGGTGACACGCCCCTTCGACTTGATCCAAATACCGCGTGGAGCGTCGAGACTTCGATTGAGGTGGGCGCCGCGCTCGGCGGCGTCCTCGAGTATCTAGAGGATCCGACGCCTGGACTAAAAGGCATGTCGAAGGTGGCGCGCGAAGTTCCCATGCCCCTGGCGACCAATATGTGCGTCGTGGGGTTCGACGATATCCCCGAAGCACTGCGTCGACGCTCGGTCGGCGTCATTCTTTCGGACCACCACTACTGGGGCGGACTCCACAAGGTCCACGACCTGGCCAGCATCTGCGACACCTTCGGTCTGGGACTGTCAATGCACTCCAACTCACACCTCGGCATCAGCCTGGCCGCGATGACCCACGTGGCCGCCGCCACGCCGAACTTGACATACGCCCTGGACACTCACTGGCCCTGGAAGTCCGAGGACGTCGTCACGAATCGCTTTACCTTCGTTGACGGCTCGCTCGAGGTGTCGCGCGAACCTGGCTTGGGGGTCGAGCTGGACCCCGACGCCTTGGCGCACCTGCACGAGCAGTACTTGAACTGCGGACTCACTGAGCGCAACGACACTCGTTACATGCAAGCGATCGAGCCTTCCTTCCGCGCGGAGCTACCGCGCTGGTGAGTCTCACGGGCTACTCCTATCCCTGGGACTACCTGGGCGATGAGGCGGCGTTCGATCGAGTGGCCTTCCTGGAGCTCGACGTCGTCGCCCTTGCCGCTTCCTATCACGCCACGCGTCTGGCCACACCACTCCATCCCACCCGGCGCATAACGGCCATCGAAAGCTCGGCGGCGTACATTCCCCTTCGCGAGGAGATCTGGGCCTCACGTCGTCTTCGACCCCCGCAGCCCCCCGAGTGGATCGGACCTCGCGCGTTCATCGACGCGGCAACACGGCTCAACGAGAGTGGCACCGCCGTGGACGGCTGGATCGTGCTCACCCACGTCGACGACGCCGGAGACGACCACGATTTCGCGGTACGAAACGCCTTCGGTGAGGTATACGCCTACGCGCTCTGTCCGAGTCAGGACGCGGTGCGCGACTACTGTCGCACGCTAGTCACCGAGACGCTGCGTAGTGCGCCACTGCGAGGTGTCGTGCTCGAGGCGTGCGGACCAATGGGCCTGGAGCACTCCGGCACGCACGAGAAGTTGGACATGGCGCGATGGCGCCCCGCCGAGTACCAGCTTCTCTCGATGTGCTTCTGTCGAGCGTGCGAGACCGGCATGCGCAAGGTTGGTCTCGAGCCAGATGACCTCGCGCAACGAATTCGCGGCGCTCTGACGCGCGAGATCACGACGATAGACGACGCGTTGGGGGACATGAGCAGCGCCGCGGAGGCGTTTCGGTTGTCACTCTCGGCGACCTTGCAACGTGAGGTCGTTGACGCCGTGCGACAAGAAGCCGGCGACGCGACGATCACACTGCACGCCAGCGCCGACCCCTGGTCGGTAGGATCCTTCGCCCCTAGCAACAGCGAGGTGCTCGCGCAGGTCAACTGCGCGGTGGCGAACTGTTGGGACGAGTCGCGTGCGGAACTCGAACTCGCGAGCCTGGCACCGATAACGGGCACTTTGGGTGCCTACGTGCGCCTCGACCACGAGTGGCCACGGCCGCAAGAGACTCTCACAGGCTACGCGCAGGCGGGGGTGCGAGAGCTTCACCTGTACCACCTCGGACTACTCTCGGCGGCCAGTCTGGTCGCCGCTCGGCGTCTTGCTTCGGCGTGGGGACCTCGCCGAGGTGTCGGCCTGGAGCAAATTGAGGAATCATTGAGCGATGGATGAGATCGTGCTGGTGACCGGAGCCCAAGGAACCATCGGCTCGATGCTGCGTCGCTCGCTGCGTCGAGCTGGTCGGCACCTGCGACTCCTTGATGTCGCACCGCTTTCACCTCTTGAGCCCGGTGAGGACGCGGAGTTGATCGCGGGATCGTTCCTCGATCCGGGGGTGCTGGACGAGGCGTGTCGAGATGCCCGGGCCATCGTGCACCTCGGCGGTCTCTCCCACGAGGGCTACTCCTGGGCCGAGTATCTCGAGGTGAACATTCACGGGACGTTCCTCCTCGCCGAGGCGGCCCGCAGTGCCGGGGTCCAACGAATCGTGTACGCGAGTTCCAACCACGCGGTCGGTTTTGCGCCACTGAGCGACGAACGCCCCGTGCCCGACTACGAGTTTCCGCGCCCCGATACGTTCTACGGCGTCTCCAAGGCGGCCAGCGAAAGCCTGTTGAGCCTGTACCACGACCGCTACGGCCTTGACGTGGTGTGCCTGCGAATCGGCTCCTACCGGGAACGCCCGAGCGACGCACGATCCCTGTGGAGTTGGCTGTCGCCCGCAGATTGCGCGCGTCTGGTGAACGCGTCACTTGACGCTGCGCACCCGGGCTTTCGCATCGTGTGGGGCGTGTCGGCCAACTCCGCTGCGGCGGTCTCACTGGATGAAGCTCGCGCCATCGGCTACGAGCCGCGTGACAACGCTCAGGACTACGCCGCGGGCCTGAGCACTGCGCACGATCACTGGGCCAACGTCGGAGGACGGTACACCGGCCCCGACGTGACCTGACTAATCGATCAGCGCGACGTAGATGTCGCAGAGGTTCCAGCCGGTGTGTGCACCCTCGATGAGTTGACCCAACGCGGCCAGGGCCGGATGCGTGTTGTGGATTTTGGCGACGTCGCCCCAGACCAGGCCCCGCTCTTCAATGCGCGCCCACGTGTCGCTCGACACCCACGCACCGGCCACGCCACGAATGAAGTCTCGACCGTCCGAAGAGCGCGCCACAAAGACTGCATCGCGCGACTCGTGGGCCAGTTCACTCGCCATGCGCCAGGCGAACTCCTGGCACCGACCACCCTTGCCCGGTCCATCGACGCGTACGGTCACTTCTCCCACTCCGACCAGCGCGCTTCGTGATGGAGCCGCGCGCACAGCATCTCCCCACTCGCTCGCCACGCTCGTCACGTCGCCGATCACTCGGGCCCCCA
>DATJUR010000093.1:0-3140 GCA_035502215.1 Acidimicrobiales bacterium
ATGATCCAACAGGCGATTCGAGCGTCGTGCTGCCAGGTCGACAGGGGCGCGTGGTGAGCGTTCGATGTCAAGAGAAATAGGGGAAAGGTGAACATCAGGGCGAACGTTGAGACCTTCCCCCACCACAAAACATTGATGCGCGCCGCCCCCAGCGCCGCGAGCACCAGGGTCAGCACCGAGACGATGACCTCGCGTGAGAGCGAAAGCAGGGCGAACCACCACGGCACGCCACCCGCTGCGGCGACGGCGACGAGCCCCGCGATAACTAGAACGCGATCAGCGCTGGGGTCGAGAATCTTGCCTACGTTGGAGACTTGATGCCAACGACGCGCGACGTAGCCATCGATCCAGTCGGTGGCTCCCAGCGCGCCGAGAAGCCAAGCGGCCACTGCGCGGTGGCCCGTACCGAAGAGCAGCCACAAAAATACGGGGAGTGCGAGCAGTCGCACCAACGTGATGGCGTTGGGCCAGGTCAGCCACCCCGCGTCGTCGTCGCTCACGAACGCAGCGTATTGCTAAGCGACCGTGATCGACTGATCGAGGTATACGTCTTGAACCGCGTGAATAATCTCAGCACCGTCATCGATCGGACGTTGGAACGCCTTACGACCCAGAATCAGGCCCTGACCACCCGCGCGCTTGTTGATGACGGCGGTGCGCACCGCCGCCGCCAGGTCGTTGCCGCCCTTGGACTCACCGCCTGAGTTGATGAGCCCGATGCGTCCGGCGTAGCAGTTGACAACCTGCCAGCGTGTGAGATCAATGGGATTGTCCGTGGTCAACTCGGAGTAGACGCGAGGATCGGTCTTGCCAAACTTGACGGCGGTGTAGCCCCCGTTGTTCACCGGCTGCTTCTGCTTGATGATGTCGGCCTCGATCGTCACGCCGAGATGATTGCCCTGGCCGGTGAGATCGGCGCTCAGTTCATAGTCCACGCCGTCCTTGATGAACGCCTCGTTGCGCAAATAGCACCACAGGACCGTAAAGAGACCCAAGCGATGGGCCTCTTCGAAGGCCACCCGAACTTCTTCGATCTGGTGGACTGATCCCTCGGAGCCGAAGTAGACAGTCGCGCCCACTCCCACCGCACCGAGGTCGAAGGCCTGGCGCACCGAGCCAAAAAACTGTTGGTCGTAGGTGGTGGGATAGCGCAGGAGGTCGTTGTGGTTCAGCTTGACGATGAAGGGGATCTTGTGGATGTAGCGGCGACTGACGATACCCAGATTGCCCAGCGTGGTCGCGATCGCGTTGCAGTCCCCGGCGATGGCCAGATCACAGAGTCGCGCGGGATCGAAGTACTCGGGATTAGGGGCAAAGCTCGCCGCAGCGGAGTGCTCGATCCCCTGATCCACGGGCAGGATCGACAGGTACCCCGTGCCGCCGAGACGGCCGTGGCCGTACAGCGTGCCTAAGTTGCGCAGCACGCTGGGGCTGCGATCGCTAAAGGTAAAGACGTCATCGAGGAACGTCGGCCCCGGCGGGATGAGCCCCTCCTTGGGAAACGCGGTGGCCTGGTGATCAAGTAGTTGCGAGGCGTCGTTGCCCAAAAGCGCGGCTATATCCATGCGCGAATCCTACCGGGTGTGGCCACGCCTCTCGCTGGCTAGCACCGCGGGAGCGAGCTAGTCGACTCTCTTCTTGGACGTCGGGGGCACGCGACGTTTGCGGTTCTTGCGTGGGGTCAGTGCCCCGAGTTCTCTCAAACGCTCGCGTGCGTCATAGGCGTCGGGCTCGGCGAGCACAACCCGTGAGAAGAGTTCTCGGGCGGCAGTCGTCTCGCCGGCGCGATCGTACACGTCGGCGAGGGTGTACCAGAGGCGTACGTGGCGATAGGACGGATTGCGCAGCTTCTTGGTCGCCCCGGCCGTGGTGAGAAGGTCAATCGCTTCGTCGTACCGGCGCTGATCAGCCAAGGTGGCGGCCATGACGATGCGCCCCTCGGCCAGCACGTCGGCGGAGGGTTCGTGCTCGAGCAGTTCCTTGTACGTCTTATCCACGGCTCGATAGCGGTGCAGAGCCCGGTCGGCGTCCATCACAAGAGGAAGGTGCTCGGGATCCTGGGTGATCGCAAAGTGAGAGCGAAGATGGATCTTGGCCATGGCCCAACGCTCGGCGCGATAGGCCGCCAGCCCCGTGAGCTCACGTACCGGCGCAACGCCCGGGGTCACGTCGGCCACGATCCTGCCCAGGCGCAGCGCCTCTTCGTAGCGTTTGCGATCGTAGGCCTCGGCCGCTCGGGTGAGTTGGTGCACCATCTTTTCGCGCATGTACGCAGTCCCGATAAACGCTTTTCGCACGTCCGCGGCGACGTCGCCGGGTAACGCATACGGGGCTCGGGCACTGGTCTTGGCCGGAGCCGTCGTCCGGGTAGGGCGTTCTACGCGCTGCCAGGACGAAGGCGGTTCTGGAGCCCTAGCGCGAACCTTGGCGACCATCTCCTGACCAGTGCTTTCGATATTGACCGCGCCCTTTCGAGCGACACTCCCCCAGCCCTTGGACCTCGCGTGTTCACCGGCGCGCTGTCGTTGAAGTTGATCGGGCGTAAGGGGCGCTGGCTCTCTCTCTCGCGACGACCCGCGGGCGGCGCCCCGAGCGACCCGTGCCCCTGGTCGGGGCGGACGGCCATGTTTGGACTCGCGCGCGCCGGCGACACCCTCGCGCGCACGGGCGCCGCGAACATCTCGTTCGTCACGACCACGCGGTGTGCGCATCGACGAGGAGTTTCGCGTCTCTCGCTCGCCTTCTTCGCGCGCTCGAGGGGGACGAGCGCCGCGCGAGTCATTCAGTGGGCGCTTTGGGCGCGAGTCGCCACGACGAGCTAGCTTCTCAGTCGAGTTCGACGGCGCCCTGCGTTTCGCGGGTCGAGCCTGGCTGGCGGCTGCGCCTCGTGAGTCGCGCGACGTGCTCTTTGGCGTGCGCGCAGCGCCCGTGGAACCAGAGCTTCGCGGGCGGCCACTGGCTGTGGGTCGCGCGCGAGGCGTGCGACGCGGAGGAGTAGAAGAGGCCACGTGCCAGTTTACAGGGATCGACTTTCGCTCCTTCGGCGACGCACGAGTCGTGGGCTTGTCGACCTTCGAGTTTCGCTACCTCTCGTGCTACATTCGCCCCATGACCACCGCCCTTCAGCAAAACATGTTTGA
>DATJUR010000094.1:0-4050 GCA_035502215.1 Acidimicrobiales bacterium
GTGACGCACGCCCTCACGGACGCTGACGTACGTGCGATTCAGTCGCAGGGACGTCAGCGACTCGGACAGCTTGGAGACGGTTGGCGCGTAGCTTCGTCCGTTGTCGTTGAGCACGATGACGACGCGCTGACTCGAGTGTCCGAGGTTGTTGAGCGCTTCGTAGGCCATGCCTCCGGTGAGTGACCCGTCTCCCACCACCGCCACCACGTGACGCTTGCCGCCGCGACCAGCGAGCTCGCCGCGGCGCTCCAGGGCGACCGCGAGGCCGTGGGCGTAGGACAGGGCCGTTGAGGCGTGACTCGACTCAATCCAGTCGTGGGGGCTTTCGGCGCGATTCGGGTACCCCGAGAGACCGCCGCGCTGGCGCAGGCTCGCGAACTCTGCCTTGCGTCCAGTGACCAGCTTGTGGGTGTAGGCCTGGTGGCCCGTGTCCCACAGCAAGACGTCCTCGGGGGAGTGGAACACGCGGTGCAAAGCCAGCGTGAGCTCAACGACGCCGAGGTTTGATCCGAGGTGTCCGCCCGTTGTGGTCACGGTGGAGATGATGAGTTCGCGGATCTCTTGGGCCAAAGTCTGGAGTTGTTGGTGCGTGAGACCCCGGAGGTCCTCGGGACCCGAGATGGCGTCGAGTGTCATCGTCGAAGCCTACCGGTGACCCCGGGCAGTGTCGAAGACGTGGGTGTGGGGTGTTAAACGGTGGGGTGCGCGTGGCGCCGCGCATAGCGACCGCGGCCCGCGAGAATGTGTCGCTCGGGGTTCTCGTCGTACACGTCGACGAATGACGCCGACAGGCACAGACTGATGGCCCCGCCGACCAGAACCACGAGCGAGAGGACCTCCAGCGTGACCGCGAGCGCGCCAGCGCGCAACTCTTCGTGAAACAAAGCGGAGCCCAGGATGATCGAGACGATCGGGTTGGTGAGGATGAGCGCGGACTGAGAGATAGCGAGGGAGCCAGCGCGGAATGCGTGCTGCATCACCACGAACGAAGTGAGACCGATGAAGGCCAGGGCGTACAACTGCCAAGAGAACAGGGCGCGCAGCCAGTCGCTCATCAGCACCGCGGTGAGCGACTTGGTCACCACGGCCAAAAACGCAAAGCCCACCGACGCCCCGGCGCCGAGAAACAGCGCCCGCCACCAGTCCGGACCCCGCGAGCCCAGCGAGATTAATCCGGTGGCGAGTGCGGCAATCACGACACTGGTGACGATCCACCGCGCGGCGTGGGGTGAACTCGTGCCCGCTGATGGTGAGGCCACCACCAAAAAAGTGACCAGGCCTGCGACAGCCGCCAGGACCGACGCGACGTCGCGCGCACGCCACGGCGTGGCGTACCAGAACCACAAGATCCCCACGACCGCCAGAAGCTCACTCACCATCAGAGGCTGAACGACGACGACCGAACCGAGGTGCAGGGCAATGGACTGGATCACGTAGCCCAGAGTCATCATGACAAAACCCACGATCCAGATGCGACGCCTCAGCATCTGGTGAATGAGTCCGGTTGAGGGCGCATCGCCCGGGGTGGCCTCTACTCCCAGGCGCTGACAGACGCTGGCCAGCGCGTACAGACACGACGCCAGGAGTGCGAGAAAGACGACCACCAACTAGAGACTACGAGTCGGGGCGAGCGAGGCGGTGGGCCGTTGCCTGACCTCTCAGGAGGGCGGCCTAGATTGAAAGGGTACAAGGAGGGTGATGCCGTTCAATCTGTCGGAGATTCTTGCCGAACACGATGGCGAGAACTTTCAACTCCACTCAAAGTATCTGAACCCCCAGTTGGCCAAGGTCGTCAAGACCCTCGGCTTTGACCGCTTCTACGTGCGAGGCGAGGGCTGCTATCTCTACGACGACGAGGGGGCGAGGTACCTCGATCTGTTGAGCGGTTTCGGTGTGTTTGCTCTCGGGCGTAGCCACCCGGTCGTGCGCGACGCCCTGCACCAGGCCCTGGACGCTGACCTACCCAACATGGTGCAGATGGACTGTGCGCTGCTGCCTGGACTGCTGGCCGAGCAGTTAGTCACCCGCAGCCCCGAGCAGATCGAGCGGGTCTACTTCTGCAACTCCGGCGCCGAAGCGGTCGAAGCCGCCATTAAATTCGCGCGCGCCTCGACGGGTCGCCGGCGCATCGCGTACCACTCTCACGCCTACCACGGCCTCACCATGGGGGCTCTGGCACTGAACGGGTCGGCGGAGTTCAAGAAGCCCTTTGGCGAAATGCTGGGCGGGGCCATTGAGATTCCCTTTGGCGACGTCGACGCACTACGAGCCGAGTTGCGTCGTGGTGACGTGGCGGCCTTCATCGTGGAGCCGATTCAGGGCAAGGGCGTCTACGAACTCGAGGGCGAGGTGTGGCGCTCGCTGGAGTCGGCGTGTCGCGACTCGGGCACGCTGCTCATCTGCGACGAGGTGCAAACGGGAATCGGGCGCACCGGTGCGTTCTACGCCTTTGAACACTTCGCGCTTCGACCTGACATCGTCACGGTGTCCAAAGCGTTGTCGGGAGGCTACGTGCCGGTCGGGGCGATGCTCACGAGTGACAAGATCTTTCGCAGCGTCTACAGCTCGATGGATCGCGCGATGGTGCACTCCACGACGTTTAAGGGCAATCAGCTCGCCATGGTGGCAGGTCTGGCGACACTTCAGGTCTTCGACGACGAGGGAATTGTCCAACACGCCGCGTCAATGGGCGACCTGTGGCAGAAGAAGCTGGGCGAACTTTCCGAGCGCCACGAGTACATCCACGAGATTCGCGGTCGCGGCCAGATGATCGGCATTGAGTTCGGTCCACCGACGAGTCCGGCGCTGCGGCGACGCTGGCGCGCTCTAGAGTCCGCCCGCACCGCGCTCTTTACCCAGTCCCTTGTTGTCCCTCTCTTCCAACAGCACCGTATTTTGACCCAGGTGGCGGCCGACAATGTCAACATCATCAAGCTGCTCCCCGCGCTGATCGCCGGTGAAGACGAGATTGACGCCTTCGTTGATGCCTTGGACGAACTGTTGAGCGAAACCGAGAAGAGCAGTGCGTGGATCTTTGGGTTTGGGGCGGCCATGGTCAAAGGAATCGCCAAGCGCACTCGGTCGTCACCGTCGAGCCGGGCCCCCTCTCGCACTTCGTGAGGTCGTCGTCGGCGACGAATCCGCTGGTGCTGCGACTCATCGCTGTCGTCGCGTTCGTCGTTCTGGTCATCGTCTTCGTCGTCTTTCGGCCCTCTCCGACCCGGGGCGCAATGGTGGGAGTCCTCACGACCAAGGCGTACGGAGCAGTCCTCGTGGTCAAAGGGGGACCTCTGGCCGGGTTCCCGCTCTATGAGTTCAGTGGAGACATCAATGGTCACTCGACGTGCGGCACGCTCAAGACTCGCGGGTACGACCTCGACCCCGCGGGCGCCGAAAAGATGACCTGTACCGGTCCGATGAGCGACATGATCAACGACGTCACCTCCGATGACTGGCCCGCGCTGACGTCGTCGGTCAGGCCGGTCGCCGAGCCGGGGGTGAAGCAAGGGTTGCTGGGCACGGTCTTTCGTCGCGGGATTGGTCATCAGGTGACGTACGCCGGTCATCCGCTATATCTGTTTGATCCGTCGTCGGCCCCGTTTAAACCCCTGGGAGAGGACTACCTGGAGACCGTCGCGCCGCTTGCGCCCTGGCACGGGTACTGGACGTTGGTCTCGGCCGCAACGGGCAACAGTGATACCGGTACCGCGTTGATGGAGGTGGGACTCACCCGCGCCGGTCAACGAGTACTGGCCGTCGAAGGTGATCCCAATATCGACCCGCTCGCCGTGACGGTGTACACCTTCACCAAGGGGACGTGCGGGTCGTGCGCGCCGCAGTGGACGCCAGTTCTCACAACTCAGACGCCGTTGGTGCGCGGGCTCAATCCCGATTCGATCGGCACGCGTCGCCTGGCGGATGGCTCCCTCCAGGTGACCTTTGACAATCGGCCTCTCTATGAGTACTCGCGCGAGAAGGTTTTTCTCAATCGAAATGGCTCACTCGTGGCCGCGGGTACCGCGGCGAACGGAAATGGCCAACGCGATCACG
>DATJUR010000095.1:0-5139 GCA_035502215.1 Acidimicrobiales bacterium
GGAGTCCCTGGGCCGGGCCTCGCTGAGGGAGTTGATTGAGGTGTCGGCGGGCCTCAAGGTCGCCATCGTGAGCGACGACGAGCGCGAGGGGGGACAGCGAGTCCTGTTGAACTACGGTCACACCCTCGCCCACGCCCTGGAAAAGATCGCCCTGGCGCGCGGCGACGACCTGCGCCACGGCGAAGCAGTCGCGGTCGGGCTCGCCTTCGCCGCTCGTCTCGCGCGCGCACTCGAGCGCGTGGACGATGAGGTCGTGAGGTATCACGATGACGTGCTGAGCGCCCTGGGACTTGACGGTCGCCTGGATCGCACCTACGAGACCGCAGAGATCCTCGACGCGATGACCTTTGACAAGAAGGCGCGCCACGACTTCAGTTTCGTACTCGAGGGCCCCGGGGGGGTCTCGCTCGTCAGCGGTCTTGAGCGAGCAGTCGTGGGTAACGTACTGGATCGGTTCAAAGGAGAGTCGTGAGCGCCACCATCTTGCTGCTGTCGGGACCCAATCTCGACTTACTGGGCACGCGCAGTCCCGAGATCTACGGGACGGCCACCTTGGCCGAACTCGTCGCGTCGTTTCGCTCGCGCGCCGAGGCGAAGGGCTACCACGTTCGAGATGAGCAGTCGAACTTCGAGGGGGATCTCATCGAGGCCGTGCACGAAGCGCGCGCCACGTGCGCGGCCATCGTGATCAACCCCGGAGCACTGACGCACACCTCCTGGGCCCTGCGGGATGCGCTGGCGACCTTTGAGGGGGTCGCCATCGAGGTGCACCTGTCCAATCCCGCGGCGCGTGAGCCATTTCGTCACACCAGCGTCATTGCGGGGGTCGTGAGTGGGACGATCGCCGGATTCGGCGCGCTCGGTTACGAGCTCGCCTTAGAGGCCATCGAGCGTCTCATCTCGCCGTCGTAGGTCAAGATCACCGGGCGCTAACTAGAATCGGAGGCGCACAATTCGCGAAAGGCAACCTGGCCCATGGCCGCTATATCGACCTCTGACCTTAGAAACGGCATCACCCTCAAGATCGACGAAGGCCTCTTTACGGTCATCGAGTTCCAGCACGTCAAGCCAGGCAAGGGCGGAGCGTTCGTGCGTACCAAACTTCGTAACGCCCGCACCGGGGCCGTGATCGAGCGCACCTACCGGGCCGACGAACGCCTCGAGCAGGCGATCATCGACAAGCGCGACACCCAGTATCTCTATCGCGACGGCGACGACTACATCTTCATGGACCAGAGCAACTACGACCAGGTGCCCGTCTCGTCCAAGAGCCTGGGTGAGGCGACGAACTTCTTGGTCGAGACCGGCAAGGCCATGCTGATTTCCTACGAGGATGAGATCATCGGCGTCGAACTGCCGGCGTCGGTGGAGTTGACGATCTCGCAGACCGAACCCGGCGTCCAGGGCGATCGTGTCTCGGGCGCGCGCAAACCCGCGACCCTCACCACGGGCTACGTGGTCCAGGTGCCGCTGTTCGTTGGTCCGGGAGAGACCATCAAGGTCGACACTCGCACGGGCGAATACATGACCCGAGCGTAGGGTGAGCGATCTCGGACTGAGTCGACGCCGCTCGCGCGAACGATCTCTCGAAATTCTCTATGAATCGGCCATCAAGGCACGCTCAGCGGACGTGGTACTGAGCGAGTTGAACACCCGTCCTGACGGCTACGCGGTCGAACTCGTTACTTCGGCGGCGCAACATCAAGATCAAGCCAACGCGCTCATTAGCGAATTCTCCGCTGACTGGGCGTTGGAGCGCATTGCGCTGGTTGATCGGCTCATCATGACTCTCGCCATCGGCGAGATGCTGATGGATAATCCGCCGCCGGTCGCGGTTATTCTGGACGAAGCCGTCGAGTTGGCGAAAGTCTTTTCCACTGACGGATCACCATCGTTCGTGAACGGTGTGTTGTCATCGGTCTCTCAGAGGCTGTTCAACTAGGAGGAACCGAATGCTGGACATGGGTCGGGACAACATTGCGTTGGACAACCCCACCATCGAGGCGATCTTTCACCATCACCTCTACGTCACGAGCATTTACTGGATCATTGGAATAGGACTCGCTCTGCTGTTGGGCGCTACTTTGCTGCGGCGCCTGACAACTTTTAATCTCTCGCCGGCCGGACTCTCGGAGCCCCGCGCTCGAACCATTCTGCGAATCGGCTTTGGACTGATCTGGCTGTTTGACGGCATCCTGCAGTTTCAGCCGTCGATGCCCTTGGGGCTCGCCGATGAGATCGTCAAGCCGACGATTGCGGGAGCGCCCACTTTTTTGCACTCGTTGATCCTGAGCAGCGTGTCGCTGTGGAACGCTCATCCGATCTCTCTCGCCACGGGCACCGCGTGGATTCAAGTGGGAATAGGCATCGCCTTGATCGTCTCCAACGGCGCCGTGGGCCGGGCCGCGGCCGTGGTCGCCGCGGGCTGGGGAACGCTGATTTGGCTGGTGGGAAACGGGGCCGGGGGAGCCTTCGCTAAGGGCGCGTCGATTCTGTTCGGCTGGCCCGGTGCCAGTCTGTTCTATGTGGTGGCGGCGGTGTGGCTGGCGCTATCGCCCGAGTACTTTCGCCAGCATTTTTCCAAGTGGACTCTGCGCTTCATGGCCCTCGTGCTGCTGGTCGCGGCGGTGCTCCAGAGCCTGCCCTCGGCGGAGTTCTGGCACGGCGGGAACTCCAACGCACTGACCGCGATGACGAGGTCCATGACCTCGACACCCCAGCCGCACGTGCTGTCGTGGATCGTTCGTCACGCGGGAGATCTGGCGGGCACGTTAGGTGGGGGATTTAACGTTGCCGTGATTCTCTGGCTCTTAGTGTGCGCCGTTGGCCTGTGGTACGCGAGTACCCACGACGTCAATTGGCCCATCGTTACCCTCGTCGTCGGTGCGGTCATCTTTTGGATCGTGGGCGAGGACGTGGCCATCTTCGGGGGGCTCGGCACGGACATCAACTCCATGCTTCCCCTGGCACTTCTGACTTTTTGCGCCCGCCCGGCGTTCGTCGGCGCCCCGGCGCTCCCGCGCCGACTGCCCGAAGAACTCCGTTCGAGCTCTGGAGCCGTCGCAGCCGCGTTCGCGGCGGGAATGATTATCTTCTCGGTGGTGTCAATGGGCGTGGCCTCGGTCTCAGCGGCCGAGCCAACCTTCTTCTTTGCTGCGAACCAAAGCAATCCCATTTCACTGCACTCGAAAGTGTCGAGTTTTACTCTCACCGACCAGTTCGACAAGAGCTATCGACTAGGCGAACATCGGGGTCGCTACACACTTCTCACGTTCCTGGATCCCGTGTGCTGGACCGACTGCCCGCTTCTGGCGGCCCAACTCCGCCAGGTGCGCTCTCAACTACCCGCCACGGCTCCGCTCGACATTGTGGTAATCGCGGCCAACCCGCTGCACGAGACCCTGCCCGATGTGCGACACTTCATCAAGATCCACGACTTGGGTTCGGTGCCCAACTTTTACTTCCTGACGGGTAAAACGACCGAGATGCGCAAACTATGGAACACTTACGGTATTGATGTGGAGAACGTGCCGGGAGACCTGATGAGCATTCACCTGGACTTCATGTTCATCATCAATCCGCATCGCCAGTTGCGTTGGGAACTGCCCGACGACCCCGCTTACGGGTCAGCGATTACCAACGGAGTTCAAGAATCCAGCGAGAGCGTCCTGCTATCTCTCCTGCATAAGACTGGATTGAGCTAAGCGTGGCACCGCTCGGGGTGGTCGCCATCATCGGGGCAGTGGCCTCGATCGTTGCGTACTCACACCGAACAACCACGTCCGTGCGGGTCAACTGTCAGTTCGCAGTGTCCTTGTTGAGTTGGGCGCTGTTGTGGTACGCGACGGCGTCGCCGTTTGCAGCTCAGGGGATGGTCAGTCTGCCCAAGCACATGATCGGACACATATTGGTCATGTTCATCGTGCCGATCGGCTTGATCTGGTCGAGTTCGCTGCGATCTCTGTGGTGGCTATTCGGTGCGACTTCGCGACGGCGATTGCTGTCCTGGTGGTACCTGCAGCGTACGTGGCGCGCGCCGGAGTGGCTCTTCAATATCGTGGTCGCTACGGTTGTCATAAACGTCGTGATGGTTTCCTCGCATCTACCAGGTGTGTTCGACTACGTCATGGCCCGGGACTGGATGATGCAGTGGCTCGTTGAGCCGGCCTTCCTCTTAAGCGGACTGTTCTTCTTTCACTTCATCGTTTCCTCGCCGCCTCGGGTACCCCACGCGAAGTTGCGCTATCAGCTACTGGGGCTCATCGTGACTCTCTTTGAGATGTTGATGCTCGCGATGTCGATGTCAATCTTCACTCAGAGCTCGTGGTACAGCGTGATGGTGATGCATGCAGGTATGGCGAACATGCCCGATATGAGTGAAATGGCCAGATCGGCCACGGTCGCCTTCAGTCAACAGCGCTTGGCTGCGGGGATTCTTTGGATTTGCGGCGACGGGTGGGCCGTACCGTGTTTGATATTGGTGCTCCATCGGGCCATCAAACGTGATGGATCGATCTTCAGTATTCTCGAACGTCACGCGTCGCGATTGTCGGGCGTGTCCGGCTGATCCGCGCGGTGCACCGAGGCGAGATAGGCGTTCCATTCGTCAAGGCGGGCGTCATCGCGAAACACTCTGGGTGATTTCGGCTTGACCAGTCCGCGCTCTTCACGCACCATCTTTCGCCACATGTACACGGCGTAAAGGCCCAGCGCGGGCCACTCGAAGACGTACGCCCAGGAGAGTTCGTTGCCTCCCAGTGCTCGTAAGAGCTCAATTACAAAGGCCGGGACGCAGATAAGTTCAGCCAAAATCAGGCCCAGGTGGATTCTGAAAATGTTCTTCGCTTCGCCGGTCACTTCACTCAAAATTAGTCCCCACTTACCCCGATTCTAAATGTACGCTGAGTTTCGTATAGGGGGGCGGGCGACATCGCTCCCTCGTGGACGTGGTGAAAAGGAGATCGAATGGCTCGCTCCAAGGCCCTTGGGGTGGCAGTGGCTTCGGTGCTCATCGGGGGCGGTGTTCTCGTCCTCGCGGGCTTCGCGCTGGCTACGGCAACGCCGCACCAAACAGCCCTCCAGTGCGTCGAGAGTACGACGAAGGCACATACCTGCAGTATTACGCTCGCTACCTATCCC
>DATJUR010000096.1:0-3436 GCA_035502215.1 Acidimicrobiales bacterium
CCTCGGGCATCTTTTGTGTGCCCTTAGAGAGCCAGCGCGCCGACGAACTGGACTTACCCCTGATGGTGGTGGCCAACACCGAGGCCCAGCGTACCGCCTTTACGGTCTCGGTGGACTTTCGTCACGGCACCACCACGGGCATCTCGGCCCACGATCGCGCGGCGACGATTCGCGCGTTGATCGACCCGGCCACCACGCCGACCGACCTCAATCGTCCCGGGCACATCTTTCCCCTGCGCTATCGCAACGGGGGGGTGCTGCGCCGCGCGGGCCACACCGAAGCCACGGTGGACCTGTGTCGGCTGGCGGGCAAGTTTCCCGCGGGCGTGTTGTGCGAGGTGGTGACCGCCGACAAGTCCGACATGGCCCGGCTGCCCGAACTGATCGAGTTCGCCGAGCGCCACCAGTTGCCGATCATCACGATCGCCGATCTCATTCGGTACCGCCGACGTAACGAAAAGCTCGTCAAGCGCGTGGCTGAGGCGTCGCTGCCCACCGAGTACGGCACGTTCAAGGCCCAGGTCTTCGAGAGCCTCCTCGACGGTGAGCAGCACTTGGCCATGGTCTACGGCGACGTCGAGAACACGCCCAACGTGCTGGTGCGAGTTCACTCCGAGTGCCTCACCGGGGACGCCTTGGGCTCGTTGCGCTGCGACTGTGGACCGCAACTGCACACGGCCCTGGCGAAAGTCGCGGCCGAAGGTGCGGGCGTCGTGGTGTACCTGAGAAACCACGAGGGGCGCGGCATCGGCTTGGCCCACAAGATCCAGGCGTACGCCCTGCAAGAACAAGGACACGACACCGTGGACGCCAACTTGGTCCAGGGACTTCCCGTGGACTCACGCGAGTACGGTATCGGCGCCCAGATCCTGGTCGAGCTGGGTGTGACGACGATGCGACTGTTGACCAACAACCCCACCAAGCGCGGAGGGCTCGAAGGGTTCGGTCTGAACATCGTTGAGCGCGTGCCCCTGGAGAGCCGTCCCACGTCGTTCAATATCGAGTACCTGCGCACCAAGCGAGAGCGCATGGGGCATCTACTCGAGGGGCTCGATGAACTCGAGTGACGACGCGGCGCTCGATGTAGACGTAGCGAGACAACTCGGCGAGCGCGCGGGCGAGGTGATCGAGCCAGCGATCGCCGGTCGCGGACTACGGGTGGGGGTGGTGTGCGGCCAGTTCAATGGCGCCATCACGACACGGCTCCTCGAAGGCGCGTTACTCGCCCTGGACGAGGCGGGCGTCGACCGGCGCGACATCTCGATCACCTGGGTGCCCGGCGCCTTTGAGATCCCCCTGGCCGCGCTGGCCTACGCGGACGGCGCGAAGCCCTACGACGCCGTTCTTACCCTGGGGGCGGTGATTCGTGGCGACACCGGCCACTACGAGTTGGTGGCCGGCGAGTGCGCGCGCGGGGTCCAAGACGTTCAGTTGAGTACGCGCGTGCCGGTCGTCTTTGGGGTGCTCACGACCAACACGCTCGACCAGGCCCTCGAGCGCTCACGACCCGACGCGTCGAACAAGGGTCGCGAGGCCGCGCTGAGTGCGCTGGCCATGGCGAGCGTACTGAGCCAAGGATCCCTCGGCGACTCGTGAGGGAGACCGGTGTCGTCGAGTCCTTCGATGATCGACGAGGCGACGGAGTGGTGCGCTGCGACGACGGCGAACGTCTGTATTTTCACTGCGTGAGCATCGCTGACGGCACCCGCCACATCGACGTGGGAACCCGAGTTGAGGTGACGCGTCACGTGGGGCACCTCGGTCATGACGAAGCGCGCGACGTGAGAAAACTCTCCGAAGCGCCCGAGCGTTAAGTGTTAGGCGGTGTGGGTGGAGCTCCCAGGGTCACCAGACTGGCGCTGCGCACCGAGGCCGCCTGGATGATCGCCGCTTGCATGACCTGCTGGGCGGCGCTGCGCTGAGCGGCACTGTCGGCGCTGGCGAGAGACTCCTGGTAGGTCGCCTGGGCGGCCGCGACGGCCTTGCGGAACGTCGACTCGATCGCCGCGCGAGCGGCACGATACGACGCCAGTTCCAAACGGTAGGTCTTGAGGGTGACCGAGGTGCGATGGGTCGAGCCAGCGCTGGCCGTACCCACCGCGGCGAAGCCCAACGCACCCACCAAAGAGAGCACGACGACCCCGCGAACAACGAACTTCTTCATGGTCACCAGCGTAGCCAGGGGTAGCCAAAAAATGCTGTGAAGTCACTGTCGAAACCCTTAGAACGTGGGGTTTTAGTGCCCAGAGGACTAGCCCAGAGGGGATACGCTTCGCCTATGGCGGAACGGGTATGACAACAATCCTGGTGATCGACGACGAGCCGGGGGTTCGCGACCTGCTCGAAGACGCCCTGGCGGGGGCTGGGTACCGCGTCGAGACCGCGACCAACGGCGCCGACGGGCTGGACCAGCTGCGCCGACGCAGCGCCGACCTGTGCGTGGTGGACATCAACATGCCCACCATGAATGGATTTGAGTTCCTCGAAAAACTCCGGGCGCACGACGCCAAGACTCCGGTGCTGATGCTCACCGCCCGGGACTCGGCGATCGACGTCGAACAGGGTTTGCGCGAGGGGGCCGACGACTACGTGCGCAAGCCCTTCAGCGTCCAGGAGCTCTTGTTGCGAGTGGCCGCGATCTTGCGGCGTACCGGTCCCGAAGAAGAGGGCGATCAAGTCCTAACCTGCGGAGCGCTCAGCATGAACATCGATCGGCACATCGTTACCCTCGATGAGTCCACGGTCGAACTCTCGGCCACCGAGTTTCGCCTTCTCGAGGTGCTGCTCCAACACCGAGACCGCGTCGTGACCCGTGAGCAACTGCTGCGCGACGTGTGGAACATCGACTTCGACTCTGAGACCTCGGTGCTTGACACCTACATCTCCTACGTGCGACGAAAGATCCATCGAGATAACTTCGCTCCGATCACGACCGTTCGAGGCGTGGGCTTTAAGCTGGTGGATCCGACCGCCGCGCAGTGAGGATTGCCACTCGCCTCACTCTGCTGTTCGTCTTTTTGACTCTCTTGGTCGCAGTGTCCGTGGGGTGGTTCGCGGTGGCGGAGAGCTCGCGCGCTCTGTACGCGACCCTGAGAAGTTCGATTAACGCGGTCGTCTCGAGCGGCCTGCGAAACCCCAACACGGCGCTATCCAACGCTTTGTACGTGGTCCAGCGCGACGACTACAACTTGGACCTCGTGGTGGTGTTTCCCTCCAATCAGACGACCGTCGTGAGCACGGGCACCACCCCTCTCAGCGGACGGCCAACCTTCGCCGACGTAAAGGCGTCGCTCGATCGACCGGTGAGCGTGGCGAACCTGCCCGGATTTGTCATTCGCTCACTGGACGTGGGAGGGGGGGACTACCTGGTGGTCGCCGGCTCCACGGCGGGCATCACGAAGCAGAACGAACATCTCGCCTTCCTCGTGGCCCTGGC
>DATJUR010000097.1:0-10622 GCA_035502215.1 Acidimicrobiales bacterium
ACGTGGTGTTGCAGGCGCTCAACCTGCGGCTCACTGCGCGCAAAGTCCAGAGTGCCGCCGTGGACAAAGTCGCAGTCGATCCCGTCTTCCACGGTGGCCGCGCCCAACCCGCTGACCGCATCTTGGAGGACGGTGCGGAGGTGTCGAAACTGATCCATTCCGTGGCGCGCGACGATCGATTCGTCGGCGAGAGGATAGAAGGACGACGCCCAACCGCCGTTGCGACCCGACGCGCCAAAGCCGCACACGGACTGTTCGAGTACCACAATGCGCAATGCGCGGTCGCGTCGCTTCAGTTCTCGCGCGGTCCACAGTCCGGTGAAACCACCCCCGACGATGGCGACGTCTACGTCAAGGTGCGTGGTGAGAGATGGTCGCGGGCTCAAGGGATGAGGCAGTGCGTCCCACCACAGCGAGTGTGGTGGTCGCACTAGATGCCGCGCCTGGCCGCCTCGCCGAAGACGTCGTGCAGGACCCCCACCATGAAGTCGATGTCGTCACGCGTCGAGATCAGCGGCGGGGCGAGTTGCACGACCGGGTCGCCTCGGTCGTCTGAGCGACAGATGAGCCCGCGTCGGAACATCTCGGGTGAGACGAAACCGCGCAACAACCGCTCGGCGTCATCGCCGACCCACGTCTCCTTGGTCTCTTGATCCTTGACCAGTTCGATGCCCCAGAAGTACCCCGCGCCGCGAACGTCGCCCACGATGGGAATATCGCGCAGCGTGTCCAGGGCGTCATGAAAGTAGGGCTCGTTCTTGGCGACGTTCTCCATGATCCCCTCTTCTTCGATGATGTCGAGGACCTTGAGGGACACCGCACACGACACCGGGTGCCCCGACCACGTGAAGCCGTGCAGGAATGCCGCGTCGCCCTCCATGAAGGGCTCGGCGATGCGATCCGAGACGATCATCGCCCCAAGAGGTGCATATCCCGCGGTGATGCCCTTGGCGCACGTGATGATGTCTGGCACGTAGTCGTACTTGATGCCCCCGAACCAGCTACCCAGTCGGCCAAATCCGCAAATGACGTCGTCCGAGACGAGCAGCACGCCGTAGCGATCGCAGATCTCTCGTACCTCCTGCCAGTACCCGGGCGGGGGCGTGAAGCAGCCGCCCGCGTTCTGGACCGGCTCTAAGAAGATCGCCGCCACCGTCTCGGGACCCTCGCGCAGGATCGCCTCTTCGATCTGGCGCGCTTGCCAGAGTCCAAAGGCGATGGGATCGTCACCGTGACGCTCGGCCCGATAGAAGTTGGTGGTGGGCACCTTGATCGCCCCGGGGACCAGGGGCTCGAAGGGCACGCGATAGGGCTGGAGCGACGTGATGGTCAAGGCACCCAGCGTCGTGCCGTGGTAGGCGATCTCGCGGCTGATGACCTTGTAGCGGTCGATGTCGCCGCGCATCTTGTGATAGTTGCGCGCGAGCTTCCACGCACTTTCGTTCGCCTCGGCTCCGCCGGAGGTGAAAAAGACGCGGTTCAGATCGCCCGGCGCGAGAGATGCGAGTCGCTCGGCCAGTTCGATGGCGCGCGGATGGGCGTAGGTCCACAAGGGAAAGAAGCCCAGTTCGTTCATCTGGGCGGCTGCGGCCTCGCCCAGTTCCCTTCGGCCATAGCCGAGGGCGTTGGTAAAGAGTCCTGAGAGGCCGTCGAAGTACTCGGTGCCGTTGGCGTCATAGACCCGCGTGCCTTCACCGCGCACGAAGATGGGTATCTCCTTGTCGTGGTCGTAGGCGCCCATACGCGACATCTGCAACCACAGGTTGCGACGCGCACGCTCCGAGTACGGATGGCTCGGTTGTCGTTCGTTCGTCACGGTAATGCCGTCCGTGATCGCTTCGTTGAGTGTCACTTTTCCCCCCAGGCGTAGGTCTGCTTGGCCAACTTCAGATACAGAAACGTCTCGACTTCGGTGACACCCGGGATTGAACGAATCGAGTCGTTCAACAGGTGCACCAGGTCGGCGTCGTCTTTGGCGAGTACCTCGGCGATGATGTCGAAGCTGCCGGCGGTCATGACGACGTAGTTGGCTTCGTCGATGGCCGCCACCTTGTCGGCGACCAATCGCACGTCGCCGTGCACGCGAATACCGATCAACGCTTCACGGCCGTAGCCGAGTTGCAGGGGATCGGTGATCGCCACGATCTGCATGACGCCTGAGTCCTTCAGACGTTGTACGCGACGGCGCACGGCCGCTTCGGAGAGTCCGATCTCTTCGGCAATCGCGCCGTAGGCGCGCCGACCATCTCGCTGCAGTCGCGTGATGATCTTGCGGTCGAGCGAATCGAGAACTCCCGGCGCCGAGCTGACGAGTTCGTCGGTGACTTGCTTGTCACTGTCTCGTTGCGCTTTGGTTGCTGACATTGGGTGTTCCTTAGCTGGTGGCTGTGTGGCTCCATGCTGCGGTTTTTGACAGTATAAGCAATAATCGCGACGAAATGAGGCGAGTTTTTTCTAAGAAGTGACTCAATCCATCTGACTCCGGTTGCAGAACCCTTGTCTTTTCTGGCAGAGTGAACGGGAGCGCTGCAACGACGCAGCTTCGTCGAGGAGGGGAAAATGACCCGTCTAGCCAACTTCATTGGGGGAGAGTCCGTCGCCCCCCAGAGCGGTCAGTACGTGGACCTCGTCAATCCCTCGACGGGTCAGGCCTACCTCGAGATGCCAGTCTCGAACGCGGCGGACGTGGATGCCGCCTTCGAGGCCGCGAAGAAGGCCTTCGCATCCTGGAAGCGCACCACACCCTCACAACGTTCGCTGGCGCTGCTCAAGATCGCCGACCTCCTGGAGGCCAACGCCGAGAAACTTGTGGCGATCGAGTCTGAGAACACCGGCAAGATCCTCTCGGTCACAATGTCCGAGGAGATTCCCCCGATGATCGACCAGATTCGCTTCTTCGCCGGAGCGGCGCGTCTCTTAGAGGGCCGCGGGGCGAGCGAGTACATGGAGGGCATGACCAGTTACGTACGTCGCGAGCCGGTGGGCGTGTGCGGCGCGGTCACCCCGTGGAACTACCCGATGATGATGGCCGTGTGGAAGTGGGCACCGGCGATCGCGGCGGGCAACACGATGGTCTTAAAGCCCGGCGACTCCACGCCCGCCTCGACGGTCTTCATGGCCGAGCTCATGGCCCAGGTTCTGCCCGAGGGCGTCTTCAACGTGGTCTGCGGTGATCGCGACACCGGTCGCGCACTCGTCGAACACCCCACACCGGCCATGGTCTCGATCACCGGCTCGGTGCGCGCGGGCACCGAAGTCGCCGGTTCGGCCGCCAAGGATCTCAAGCGCGTGCACCTTGAGCTCGGCGGCAAGGCTCCCATCGTGGTCTTCGACGACGTGGACTTGGCGAGCGCCGCCGAGGCCATCGCTATCGCCGGGTACTTCAACGCGGGCCAGGACTGTACGGCGGCCACCCGCGTCCTGGCCGGTTCGGGGGTGTACGGCGACTTCGTCGACGCCCTGGTCGAGCAGGCGAATCACACGGTCGTCGGTACGCCCGACAACGAGGATGCGCTGTTCGGTCCGGTCAATAACCACGCACAGTACGAGCGGGTTCAGGGCTTTCTCTCGCGTTCTCCCGGGCACGCCCGCGTGGCCGCGGGCGGATCGACGCTGGAGCGCGAGGGCTTCTTCATCGAGCCCACGGTGGTAGCCGACCTGCGCCAGGACGACGAGATGATCCAGAACGAGATCTTTGGACCGGTGATCACCGTTCAGCAGTTCAGTGACGAAGCCCAGGCCCTGGAGTGGGCCAATGGCGTGGACTATGGTCTCGCGTCCTCGGTGTGGACACGTGACCATGGTCGGGCCATGCGCTTCGCGCGCGACCTCGATTTTGGCTGCGTGTGGATCAACACCCACATCCCACTCGTCGCCGAGATGCCCCACGGCGGCTTCAAGAAGTCGGGCTACGGCAAGGACCTCTCGGTGTACGGCTTCGAGGACTACACGCGCATCAAGCACGTGATGCACAACATCGAGTTTTAGCCCCGGACCACACGAGCGCCGGGTTGTTAGCGTGGTTACGGCCCACGAAGGAGATCAACGATGATCATTGGCGTAGTCACTGAGATCAAGACCGACGAGAACCGCGTGGCGCTCACCCCGGCGGGCGCGAGGGAGCTGAGCGACTCCGGACATCGAGTGCTCGTCGAGCGTGGCGCCGGCGTGGGATCGTCAATTAGCGACGCTGACTATGTGGCCAACGGAGCGACCATCGTAGAGAACGCCGATGATGTGTGGGCCGAGAGCGACCTACTGCTCAAGGTCAAAGAACCCATCGACGCCGAGTACGCGCGACTGTCCGCTCGGAAGGACCAGGTTCTCTTTACCTACCTGCACCTCGCGGCGTCGCGCGAGTGCACCGACGCCCTCGTTCGCGCGGGCAACGTGGCGATCGCCTACGAGACGGTGCGACTGGCCGATAATTCGCTGCCCCTGCTCACACCCATGAGCGAGGTCGCTGGGCGCATGGCCACCCTCATGGGAGCGCACCACCTCATGCGTCCAGGCGGTGGACACGGCACCCTCATCTCTGGTGTGCCTGGGGTGGCTCCCGCCAACGTGACGGTGATTGGCGCGGGCGTGTCGGGACTGGCCGCCGCCACGATGGCGGCGGGGCTGCACGCCAACGTGAAGATCTTGGACCGCAATCTTGAACGCCTGCGACAAGTTGACATTCACTTCGACGGCCGCGTCGAGACGATCGCCTCATCGAGCCTGGCCATCGAGGAGTCGTGCATTTGGGCCGACATCGTGATCGGTGCGGTCCTCGTGGTGGGGGCAAAGGCCCCCAAGCTCGTGAGCAATGAACTGGTATCGCGGATGCGCGAGGGGTCAGTTCTCGTGGACATCTCGGTGGACCAAGGCGGGTGCTTCGAAGCGACCCGACCCACAACCCACTCGAACCCGACCTTTGTGGTCAACGGTTCGATCTTCTACTGTGTGGCCAATATGCCCGGTGCCGTGCCGGCGACCTCGACGAGGGCGCTGTCGAACGCGACGCTGCCCTACGTGATGGAGCTGGCCCGTCACGGCTGGCGTGAGGCTGTCCTCGCCGACGACGCGCTCGCCGAGGGGGTGAACGTCGTCAACGGGAAGGTGACGTACGGTCCCGTGGCTGAGTCACTGGACCTTACCTACACGCCACTCACAGAACTTCTCTAACGAGGCGTCCTTAACCTTCGTCGCCGACGTGAAGGACGACTTTGCCGAACTTGCCGGGTTGCGCGAAGTAGTCATAGGCCGCCTCCGCCTCGTCGATGGGGAACACCCTGGCGAGTGGCACGCCGATCTGACCGAGGCGCCAGCGTGGCACCAGCGTGTCGGCTACGAGGCGAATGACGTCGGCCTTTTGCTCGCGGGTGCGCGATCTCATGGTTGAACCGGTGAGCGTCAGGCGCTGTTGCATCACTTGGAGGAGGTTCACGTCGAGTCGACTGCCCGAACCAACGCCAATGGTAACGATGCGCGCGTGGGGGTTCACGACCTCGAGAGCTCGCGTGAGATGAGCAGCTCCGACGAGTTCGATCACCACGTCGACGCCGTCGATGGACGTCACCTCGTCTAGGGTGATCGTTTCGTCGGCGCCCAGTTCGCGAAGTCGTTGATGGAACTGGCCATCTCTCGTGACAGCCACGACCTGGGCCCCCAAGGCGTGGGCGATCTGTACGGCCGCCACGCCGACACCTCCCGCCGCCCCGGAGACAAGAACCCGTTCACCCTCTCGCACTTGGGCTTGGCTTACCAACGCGTCGTTCGCCGTCGCGAACGCTTCGGCGAACCCACCGGCTTCGTCGTAAGAGACGTGATCGGGCACGAAGAGCAGGTGCTCGGCGGGTACAGCGCAGAGTTCAGCCTGCGCGCCGCCACCCACGAGCGCACACACTCGGCGATTCATGAGCAACTCAACGACCCGGTCGCCGACCGCCACCACGTCGCCGGCCAGTTCCATGCCCGGAATGTCCTCGGGCCAGCCCGGCGGTGCGGGATAGAACCCCGCACGCTGCATGAGATCGGCGGCGTTGAGACCCGCGGCCTTCACCCGAACGATCACGTCGTAGGGACCGGGTTCGGGGGCGGGTCGGTCACTGAATACCAGTGATTTGTTGTAGATGGCGAGTGCCCGCACGACCTGAGCCTACGTGGCCGAGTACCCTCACCGGCCCGTAAAGTCAAGGGCATGACTATCTACGACACCCCCATTCACACACTCGCGGGCGAACCAACGTCACTGGAGAAGTTCAAGGGCGAGACGATCTTGATCGTCAACGTGGCGTCTAAGTGCGGACTCACTCCCCAGTACGAGGGCCTCGAGAAACTTCAAGAGACCTACGGCGAACGAGGCTTTTCGGTACTCGGCTTTCCCTGCAACCAGTTCGCGGAACAAGAGCCCGGCACTGCCGACCAAATCCAGACGTTCTGCTCGACGGTCTACGGCGTGACGTTTCCCCTGTTCGAAAAGATCGACGTCAACGGCGAGAACCAGAGTCCGATCTACGCCGCCCTCGAAAAGGTGCCCGACCAAGATGACGGCTACACCGGGGACGTGAGGTGGAACTTTGAAAAGTTCTTGGTGGGCCGCGACGGATCGGTGATGCGCTTTGCGCCGCAGGTTACGCCCGAGGATCCTAAGTTGCGAATCGCCATCGAGACCGACCTGGGCTAACCCGCACCGATCGTTCGGTGTAGCCGCACGTAGGTGACGCGAAAGCCAAAGCGACGCCAGAAGAACGCCGCGCGGTGGTTGGTCACGCGCCAGTTGGCCTCGGCGTAGCGAAAGCCGCCCTCGATCGCGTCGTTGAGCGCGTGACGGATGAGCGCTTGGGCAATGCCCCGGTGTTCGTGGTCGGGTCGTACGGCCAGCGCGCTGACGTGCAGAGAGTCACCAAAAGAACCCCGGCGCGAGTCGAGTGGAAACGTAATGCACTGGGCAACGGACTCGCCGTCGTAGTCGACGAGGTAGTGGTGGACCTCGGGGTCATCGAGTGTGTCCAGCATCTCTTCAGGTCGCGACGCGTGTTCGACGAAGAGCGAGAAGCTCGGTCCGCGCTGCTGGGCGGCGTCGAGGATGTGGTCGAGCTCGAGTGCGGTGACGAGGTCGTCGGGTTCCCCGCGGCGCACCGAGTACCCCCGCGGCCAGACGGCGGCGAGTGGCGCATCGAGTGCGAACACGCCGCGCGCGTGCATGCGGGCGAAACCCAGTTCGTACCACGGAAAGGTATCCGAAGGATCGTCGAAGACCCAGGCGTAGTGCTCCACGGCGTTGTGGGCAATCCACGACGAGCCGGCATGGGCGTAGAGTTCGTCGAGCACGTCAGATGAGTCGAACGACACGCCGTCGGGTCCAACCCACGCACCCTTGCCGTACTCGGGACTATCGAGGAGGGCCCCGTAGAGGTGGCCCACGATGACGCCATCTTTTTCCGCCACCCAGGTCTGGTCGGCCGCGCGCGCCAGCGCGTCGGCGAAGTGGCCCTCGTCGAAGGTGGGGTTCACCAGATCGTTGCGCGCAGCGTCGTGTGCGAGACGCTCGAACGCACGGCCCACGATGCGATCGATGTCGCCCGACTCGACGCGACGCACGATCATTCAGTCACCGTACTGTCGTGTGTGCAAAGGTGAAGCGGTGACCCTCCGCGCGACGCTCTTCGACATGGATGGGCTGCTGGTGAACTCGGAGGTCCTCTGGCACAAGGCCGAAGTCGAGATCTTCGGCGGCCTGGGCGTTCCGCTCAGCGACGCCATGGGTCGCTCGACGAAGGGCATGTACGTCAATCAAGTGGTGACGTACTGGAACGCCCAGTACCCATGGGCTGGCCCGGATGAGGCGACGGTGGTCGACCAACTGCTCGAGCGCGTGGGCCAACTGGTTGAAAGCGAAGGGGTGCTGATGCCCGGGGCCATGCGCGCCCTGGATCTCACGGGCGAACGTGGCCCGTTGGCCTTGGCGAGCTCCACGCCGATGGGACTGATTATTCGCTGCCTCGAGCACTTCGGCTTGCTCGACCGCTTTGGCGCGATCCACTCGGCCGAACACGAACCCTTCGGCAAACCCCATCCCGGAGTGTTCTTGAGCGCCGCGTCGTCCCTTAACACCGCCCCCAGCGAGTGCCTGGTGTTCGAGGACTCGGCGGCGGGCGTGCTCGCGGCCAAGTCCGCGACGATGACCGTGGTGGCCGTGCCCACGTTTGATGACCTCTATCGCCCCGAGTTCGCCCTCGCCGACCTCGTGCTCGCGTCGCTGGAGGATCTCACATCGGAGTGGCTCGATGAGCGCTTCGCCTAGAGGTCCTTTTTGAATCGGCTGGCGAGATGATACGAGTGCGCCCCGGGTGGATAGTCGGCCACCGGGGTCCACCCGGTACTGCGATAGAGCTCTAGGGCCTCGGGCTGCGCGTAGCCCGTTTCGAGGTACAGCTGGACGTACCCCATCTCCTTCGCACGCGCTTCGATTCGTCGCATCAGCGCGGACCCCACGCCACAACGTCGCTGATCGGGGCGCACCCACAGGCGTTTAATCTCACCGATGCGCAGGGCGGGATCACTGATCGGTCGTAGTCCGACGCCTCCGACGAGGTGAGCGTCGAGCCGCGCGACAAGGAAGGTTCCCAGTGGCGCCATCAGTTCTTCGACACGCAAGTACCGGTCCTCGTCGCTGCCGCCGTAGCGGCGATCCAACTCGTCGATCGAGGCGTGATACACGCTGAGCGCGCCGTGGGTCGTGATGAGTTCGTCGTCGATGACCACTTCGCGCACCCCGACACAGTAGAGGTCAGACGTTCGCGACAACCTCCTTCACTACGATGGAGGGATTCTTTAAAGGAGACCCATGTTTCGCCCGGTCAGCGCCGATCTTGAGTTTGTGGCCATCGAAGAGGCCGAACTCGCCCGCTGGAAGGCCAACTACGTCTTCGAGCGCTCGGTGACGCTGCGCCAGGACGCCGAGCCCTGGATCTTCTACGAGGGACCTCCGACCGCCAACGGCTTGCCCGGGCTTCATCACGTCTGGGCGCGGGTCTATAAGGACCTCTTCTGTCGGTACCACACCATGAAGGGCCAGTTCGTACCGCGCAAGGCGGGTTGGGACACCCATGGCCTACCCGTGGAAGTCCAGGTGGAAAAGCAACTGGGGATCTCGGGCAAGAAGGAGATCGAAGACAAGGTCGGCATCGCCGAGTTCACCCGACTGTGTCGCGAGTCGGTGCTCGAGCACGTTGATGAGTTCGAACGACTCACCGAACGAATTGGGTTCTGGCTCGACACCGAACACGCGTACTACACATACCACCCGAGTTACGTGGAGTCGGTGTGGTGGAACCTACAGCAACTCTTCGAGCGCGGGCTGCTGTACGAGGACTACAAGGTCATTCCGTACTGCCCGCGATGTGAGACCGGGCTGTCGTCGCACGAGCTGGGCCAACCGGGGGTCTACTACGACGAGAGCGACGAGAGCGCGTACGTGCGACTGCGCCTCAGCGACGTCGAGGGGCGCTCGGACCTGGGCTCGGCCACGCACCTGTCCGTGTGGACCACCACGCCGTGGACGCTGATCTCCAACGTTGCCGTCGCGGTCAACCCTGAGGTGACCTACGCGGTCGTCGATGGCGTCGTGGTGGCCCAGGATCTCATCGAGAGCGTCTTCGGAGAAGGTGTCACGGCCACGGCGACATTCAAGGGCTCCGCCTTGCTCGGCGCGCACTACGAACGGCCCTTTAGCGACGTGGCGCTCCCCGAGGGCGTCGACGCGAACTACGTGGTCGCTGCGGACTACGTGACCACCGACGACGGCACCGGTCTGGTGCACCAAGCACCCGCCTTCGGTGAGGTCGACCGTCAGGTGGCGCGCGAGAACGGGCTGCCGACTCTCAACCCCGTGCTCGCCGACGGCACGTTTAGTGCCGCGGTTCCGTGGCTGGAGGGCCAGCACGTGAGAGAGGCCAACCACGCGATCAACGACGAACTCGAGCGGCGTGGGCTACTGATTCGGCGCTTTGACTATGCGCACTCGCTGCCGCACTGCTGGCGCTGTGGCACCGCGCTGATCTACTGGGCCAAGCCGAGCTGGTACGTCGCTACCAGCCAGCTCAAGGACAAGCTGATCGCAGAAAATCGGCGAATCGATTGGCACCCCCCGTATATTCGCGACGGGCGCATGGGCGAGTGGTTGGCCAACAACGTTGACTGGGCACTCTCAAGAGACCGCTACTGGGGCACACCGCTTCCTATTTGGCGCTGTGACGACGCCCACGTGACCTGCATCGCCTCGCGCGACGAGCTCTCGGCCCTCACCGGGCGTGATCTCAGCGACCTCGAGCCCCATCGCCCCGAGATCGACCAGGTGGTGTTCCCCTGTCCAACCTGCCAGAAGCAAGCCCGTCGCGTCGAGGCGGTGATCGACGCGTGGTTTGACTCGGGTTCGATGCCCTCGGCCCAGGTCGGCTATCCCCACACGACGGGCAGCGACGAAGCCATGCGATTCCCCGCTCAGTTCATCTGTGAGGCCATCGATCAGACGCGTGGCTGGTTCTACTCGCTGCTCGCGGTGAACACGCTGGTTTTCGGCGAGACGCCCTACGAGCACGTGCTGTGCCTCGGGCACATTGTCGACGAGAGCGGCAAGA
>DATJUR010000098.1:0-29216 GCA_035502215.1 Acidimicrobiales bacterium
CTGGCCACGACCGCGTTGCTCGCCTCCAAGGCCCTGCCCTGGTACTCCATCATGTGCCTGCCCATCCTCTTTACCGCCGGGATGTCACTGCTCGACACGCTCGATGGCTGCTTCATGAACGTGGCCTACGGCTGGGCGTTCTTCAATCCCGTGCGCCGGATCTACTACAACCTGGCGATCACGGGACTATCCGTCGCCATCTGCTTTTTCATCGGGACCATCGAAGTCCTCGGGCTCTTGCCCACCGAGCTCCACTGGAAGGGGCCTTTTTGGAACTTCATGGAGGGCTTTAACATCAACGCCGCGGGGTTCATCATCGTGGGCATGTTCGTCCTCACCTGGGCCGGGGCGATGGCGATCTGGAAGTACGGACGCGTCGAAGAGCGGTGGTCCTCAAAACTGCGACCCGTGGGCGAACTCGCAGACTGACTGGCTCACTCGCTCGGGCGGCCCTCGCCCAGCGGGAACTGCAAGATCACCGAGAGACCGCCTCCGGGCGTGTCCTCGAATCGAACGTGTCCGTGAACCAGCCCCATGAATCCGGTGGCAACGCTGATCCCCAACGCCGCGGGACGCTCACCATTGAGCCTCTCAACTGGGTCCAGGAGAACGGCGCGCTGGCCGGGCGTCAGTCCGGGTCCTTGGTCGATCACCAGAATCTCCATGAAGTCGCCCGCCACCCCAGCGGTAATTCGAATCGGCGCCTTCACCGGGGAGAATCGACACGCGTTTTCGATGACGATCCCCAGCGCACGTTCAGCCAGTGTCGCATCGGTCGTCACGCGCACCAAGTCACTCGCGACGTCCAGGTCCAGGGGATGCCCCGTGGTGTGTGCGCCCGCCAAGGCGTGAGTGACCAGGGAGGCCACCGTGACCGAGGTCTCGCGCACACTCACACTGTGGGTCTCCAAACGGCCGAGGTCGACGAGATTGTTCACCACGCGACTGAGGCGTTGCACCTCGGCGTCCACCGCCAGCAGCCGCTCTCGTTGGACCCGTGCCGGCGCCGTGCCCGCACCGTCGAGCAGCGACGTCACCTTGAACTCAATGCTCTCCAGCGAGCCGCTCAGTTCGGTCGACACCGCTCGCATGAGACCAGATCGGGTCACCTCCACCTCGGCGAGGTCCCGCAACTGTGACGCCTCGCGGGCGCTGCGCACGACGCGCAGCCCGTAGGCGACACGCAACGCGAAGGACGTCACGAGCTGACGGTCCTCCCCATCGAGGTCAACCCCGGAAATGGCGAGGGCGTAGCGATCCTCAATGGGAAACTGGCTCGCCGTCGCGATGTCGACGAGGGGCTCGCCACTCACGACGTCGGTGCGCCACTGTCCGTCGGTGTCGGCGACGATCGCCACGCTCGTCGCGTCCAGTACCGCGCGCAGTGAGTCCAACAGCGGCAACAGATCGTCGTGCGACGTTCCCGCCGAAGCGACGGCGCTCGCGAGGATCTGAGCTTCGGCACGAGCTCGCTCGGCCTCACTGGATCGGCGCGCGAACCGGCTGACCACGATGCTGGCGGCCGTCGCGAAGACGAGAAAGGCCACCAGCGACACCACGTCGTCGGGCCGCGCAATGGCGAAGGAGTGAAGGGGCTGGGTGAAGTAGTAGTTCTCCAGGGTGAAGGCAGCGAGCCCCGCTACGATGCCGACCACGACCCCGCCGAGCGTGGCCAACCCCAGGACGATCACGAGATAGACCAGGATGTCGGTCGACAACGACAGACTCGTACGCGCCGCGGTGAGAATCCAGGTAAACAGCGGCAAGACAACCACGCCGCACCCCAGAGCGAGGAGTACTCGGGTCCACGACACGGCGCTCTTGCGACGGCGGCGGTGTTGGTGAGCGGGTCGGAGTGTCTCGTCGAGCGAGATCACGTGGACGTCCAGGTCGGGCGTGTGTCGCAGGAGGTTCTGGATGACCCCACCAAAGGGTCGATACCACTTTCGCGAGTGACTCGAGCCAACGATGATCTGGGTACCACGCTCCGAGCGAGCGAAAGCGACCAGGGCCGTGGGCACGTCATCGTCGACGATCTCGTGATAGGTGCCTTCGAACTCGCTGATCAGCTCCTTGGCCAGAGTGGGGTCCACGTTCGCGCGTCGCTCGGAGTCCGCGGGCACAATGTGCACCCCGATGATCTCGGCGCCGGTGCGCGAGGCGATGCGGGCCGCTCGACGCAAGAGAACCTCGTCGGAGCTCAGGCCCTGCACGCCGACGATCAGGCGCTCGCGCGTCTCCCAGGTGTCGGGAATCTCGTGTTCGTCCTGGTAGCGCTGGAGCGCGTCCTCCACCCGATCAGCCAGCCAGAGGAGCGCGAGTTCGCGCAGCGCACTCAGATTGCCGACTCGAAAGTAGTTCGACAGCGACGCATCGATCTTGTCGGCCGTGTAGATATTGCCGTGCGCCATGCGCCGACGCAGGGCCTCGGGGGTCACGTCCACCAGTTCGATCTGCTCGGCGCGTCGCACGACCGCGTCCGGCACGGTCTCTTGCTGAGTAATACCGGTGATCTTGGCCACGACATCGTTGACCGACTCGAGATGCTGAATGTTCACCGTCGTGATCACGTCGATGCCGGCCTCCAGTAGAGCCTCGACGTCCTGCCAGCGCTTTTCGTTCACGCTGCCGGGCGCGTTCGTGTGCGCGAGTTCGTCCACCAGGACAACCTCGGGACGTCGCGCCAGCACTGCCTCGACGTCCATCTCTTCGAAGTGGGCGTCGCGGTAGGCGTGCAGCGCGCGTGGAACAACCTCGAGATCGCGGACCTGGGCGACCGTCTGGGGTCGGTTATGGGTCTCGACGTATCCGATCACGACGTCGGTGCCACGTTCGCGACGACGCCACCCCTCGTCCAGCATTCGATAGGTCTTGCCCACTCCGGGCGCCGAACCCAGATACACGCGCAGCTGGGCGCGCATCACGTGACCTCGCGGTCGCCGGCCAGGTTCGCCGCGACGATACTGGCCAGCACGACGGCGACGCTGCGGCGTTCTTGGCTGATCGGCTCGCCCGGGGTGGGTGTGATGACAAAGCGTCCAAAGGTGCGCCCCCGCCAGACGACCACGATCTGGGCTTCGGGCCCGGGAATGCCCATCGCGTCAACCGGCCAGGCCATCCCCACGTGCGCCACCTCACCGTTGGCCAAAATGCTGGCCATCGGGAGCTCGGCGATCTGGCGATCGAAACGACAAGCTCGCAGGCTCAGCAGGTCAACGAGCATCGCCTCGGCGCGCTCAATGAGTCGTGGGCCGGGCATCGTCTGGGCCAAGTCGGTGAGTTCTCGCACCAGGGCAACGTACTGGGACTCCTCCTTAGAGACGCGCTGGTGATGGCGACCCCGGGCCGCGAGTTCGGTGACGGCGAGTCCCACAACCAACAAGCAAATGGTGATCTCGCGGGGATCGCGTCCATGTATGTCGAAGCTGCCGTAAGGGTGGGTAAAGAAGAAGTCGAACCACAACGTCGACGAGAGACTCGCGAGGTATCCCGCCACGCGCGACCCGGTGCTCGCGATCGCCACGATGACTGCGACCAGAATGAGGGCGGTGGCCGCGCTGGCGAGGCTGGTACGCGCCGGAACAAGGGCTCCCGCCACGGCGAGGGGGGCCGTAACGGCCAGTGCGACGATGACGTGCACACGGTGATGCGCGATCCACTCCATAGAGTCCCCTCTCGTCTGCTACTTCTTTAACGCCGCCAGTCCTTCGTTCAACTCCAACACATCGATGTACTGCGCCCCGAGAAACCCGAACTGCGCCGGGTGGGTATAACTCACGACCAAAGCCCGCAGGCGCGTACTCGAGATGCCGGTGGCCTTGGCCACCATCGGGATCTGGACCAGGGCGTCTTGCTCGGAGATATCGGGGTCGTAGCCGGAGCCCGACGTCGTGACGAGGTCGGGCGTGGGATCGACGCCGCGGGCGTGCCAGTACTTCACCAGGATCTTGGTGTCGGCGAGCAACTCCTTGGAGCGTGGCCCGAGGTTGGTCGCGCCCGAAGCGCCCGCGACGCCGTTGAGGTCGTAGGGATCGTCACCCGGGTGACCCACCGGACTCGGGTTCTTAGCGTTCGTGTCGGCGTAGGGACCGAGGTCGTCGGGACGTCCCTGAAAGACGCAACTGCCCAGCGGGTGTCCGGGGCACTTGGTCAGATTCCAGGGCTGACCGATGAGCGTGGAACCGTCGGCGGTAATCGAACCATCCGCCTGGTGCTTGAAGAGCAACTGTGCGACGCCCGTGCCCGCGAAGGCGTAAACGAAACCAAAGAAGACCATGCAGATGACTGCGAAGATCACTGCGCGGCGAAGGTGTATCAACATGTGAGTTCCTTTTAGTAAGCGTGGAGCGCAACGAGGATGAGGTCGATGAGCTTGATAAAGATGAACGGCACGATGATCCCGCCCACGCCGTAGATCAGGACGTTGCGACGAAGGATCACCGAGGACTTAGACGCCCGGAACTTCACCCCGCGCAGGGCGAGGGGAATCAGCGCCACGATGACCAGTGCGTTGAAGATCACCGCCGAGAGCACCGCGCTCTCGGGGCTGTGCAGTTTCATCACGTTCAGTGCCCCCAGGGGCTTGTTGCTCAACCCGTACGCGAACACGAACAGCGCGGGGATGATCGCGAAGTACTTGGCCACGTCGTTCGCGATTGAAAAGGTGGTGAGCGATCCCCGGGTAATCAGGAGTTGCTTGCCGATTTCCACGATGTCGATCAACTTGGTCGGGTTGGAGTCGAGGTCGACCATGTTGCCCGCCTCCTTGGCGGCCGTCGTACCGGTATTCATCGCCACGCCCACGTCGGCCTGGGCCAGGGCCGGTGCGTCGTTGGTGCCGTCGCCGGTCATCGCCACGAGCTTGCCGCCCTCTTGCTGCTGCTTGATGAGCGCCATCTTCGCCTCGGGCGTCGCTTCGGCCAGAAAGTCGTCGACCCCCGCCTCCTGGGCGATCGCGGCCGCGGTCAGCGGGTTGTCGCCGGTGATCATGACCGTACGAATGCCCATTTGGCGCATCTCTTCGAACTTCTCGCGAATGCCCTGCTTGACGACGTCCTTGAGTTCGATCACGCCCAAGATGTCGGGTCCGTCGGCCACCACCAGCGGCGTCGAGCCCTCGCGCGACACCCGCTCGACGATCGCGTCGAGGTCGGGTGGGACGACGCCGCCTTGTTCTTGCACCCAGCGCTTCACCGAGTCACCCGCGCCCTTGCGAATCTGACGGGAGCCGATGTCCAGACCCGACATGCGCGTGGTGGCCGTGAAGGGGACAAAGAGGTGGTCACCTTCCATCGGCCGCTCGCGAAGGCCGTAGAGGTCCTTGGCGAGAACCACAATGGAGCGACCCTCGGGGGTCTCGTCGGCGAGCGACGCCAGTTGAGCGACGTCAGCGACTTCCTGCTCGTTGTGCCCGCCCACCGGAAAGAAACTCGAGGCCATGCGATTGCCCAGGGTGATGGTGCCCGTCTTATCCAGCAGCAGGGTCTGGACATCGCCAGCTGCCTCTACCGCGCGACCGCTCATCGCGAGTACGTTGCGCTGGACGAGTCGGTCCATGCCGGCAATGCCGATCGCCGAGAGCAGTGCGCCGATCGTCGTGGGAATGAGACAGACCAACAAGGCGACCAGAACGACCACTGAGACCGAGGCGCCGCCGAAGTTGGCGAAGGGCACGAGGGTCACCACGACCGGGATGAAGATAATGGTGAGCACCGCCAGCAAAATGGTCAGAGCGATCTCGTTGGGGGTCTTTTGGCGGTTGGCGCCCTCGACCAAGGTGATCATCCGGTCGATAAAGGTCTGACCGCGTTCGGCCGTGATGCGCACGACGATGCGGTCGCTCAGCACCTTGGTGCCGCCGGTAACGGCCGAACGATCGCCGCCCGACTCGCGAATGACCGGCGCGGACTCTCCCGTGATCGCTGACTCGTCCACTGAGGCAATGCCCTCGATAATCTCACCGTCAGAGGGGATGACATCGCCCGCTTCGCAGACAACCACGTCGCCCTTGTTGAGTGAGGCGGCTGGCACCAACTCCTCGGTGCCGTCTCGGGCGAGGCGACGCGCTTCAGTGTCCGAGCGCATCTTGCGCAGGGTATCGGCCTGGGCCTTGCCCCGACCCTCGGCCATGGCTTCGGCGAAGTTGGCGAAGATCACGGTCAACACCAGCCACACGGTGATCGACCAGGTGAACGTGCTCGGGTGAGCACAGGCTTCGATAAAGGTAATCACCGAGCCGACCAGCACCACGAACATGACCGGGTTCTTCACCTGAACGCGCGGGTCAAGCTTGCGAATTGAGTCTCTGAGAGCCTGACGCAAGATCGGACCGTCAAAGAGACCCCTCGACTGGGCGACCCCGTGGGGCTGAGACGGTTGACTGGTGGGCTGATTGAGAACGGTCGTCATTAGAAGAACCTCGAGTGGACTAGTTGCTCGACCACGGGGCCGAGGGAGAGAGCGGGAAAGAACGTGAGGCCACCGATGATCAAGATGACCCCGATCGTGAGTCCCACGAACATGGCATTGTCGGTGCGGAACGTGCCCAGGGACTCAGGGACGACGTCCTTTTCGGCCAAGACCCCACCCAGGGCGAGAGCGGGAATAATGATGCCGAAGCGACCGATCAACATGGCGATCGCGCCCAGGATGTTGTAGAAGGGCGTGTTGCCGGTGAGCCCCCCGAAGGCCGAACCGTTGTTGTTCGACTGCGACGTGAAGGCGTACAGGATCTCGCTGAAGCCGTGCGGGCCCGAGTTCAGTGGGCCGGCTCGCCCGGCCACCGTCGAGACGGCGATGCCGGTGAGGATAATGACCGCCAGGGGCATCACCAGCGAGGCGAAGCCGGCGAGCTTGACTTCCTTGGCCTGGATCTTCTTGCCCAGATACTCCGGGGTTCGCCCGATCATCAGTCCGCCGATGAACACTGCCAGGATCGCGTAGATGAGCAGGGTATAGAGTCCACTGCCCGTACCTCCCGGAGTGACCTCGCCGAGCATCATTCCCGTAAGGAGACCGAAGCCGCCTATGGGCGTGAAGGAGTCGTAGGAGGCGTCGGCCGAACCGGTTGACGTTTGGGTGGAGGACGTGGCAAACAGGGCGGTCGTGGTATCGCCGAAGCGCACCTCCTTGCCTTCGGTGTTACCCACCGTGGAGTGAATGCCCGCCGCCTGCACCGCAGGGTTGTTGTGGTGCTCGGCGCTGATGGTGATGGCGGCTACCGAGGCAAAGATGATCACCATGGCCGCGAGCAACGTGGCACCGTGTTTGATACTGCCCACCATCTTGCCGAACGTGTACGTAAGGGCAAAGGGAATGCTGAGCAGCAGGTACATCGAGAGGAAGTTGGTCAGGCCCGTCGGGTTCTCGAAGGGCGTGGAGGAGTTCTGATTGAGGAACCCCCCACCGTTGGTACCCAGCTGCTTGATCGCCTCCATGAACCCAATCGGTCCACGCGCGATGGTCTGGGTGACGTTATTAAGCACGTCGTGGAACGTTGCCGTGCCCGCCAAGGTCTCCACGGCGCCCTGACCGACGAAGATGACGCCAAAGACAAAAGCCACCGGCAGGAGGATGTAGAGCATGCAGCGGGTCATGTCGACCCAGAAGTTGCCAATCGTGGGCGACTTGCGCCGGGAAAATCCGCGGACCATGGCGATCGCGACGGCGATGCCCACGGCGGGCGAGACGAACTGCTGCACCGTGAGGGCACCGATCTGAGAGAAGTACGACATCGTCGTTTCCCCCCCGTAGTTCTGCCAGTTGGTGTTGGTGACAAATGAGGCGGAGGTATTGAAACTGAGCGCCGACCCCACCCCCGGCTCGTTTTGGGGGTTAAGGGGCAGGTGACCCTGAATTCGCAAGATGACGTAGGTGAACAGAAGCGAAACGAAGGTGAAGATGACCAGGGCCCCGGCGTAGCGCTTCCAGGTCTGCTCTTGTTGGGGACTCGTGCCCAGGGCACGGTACACGGGACGCTCGAGCCAACTCAGCCAGCGCACGCGCCCGTCAAAGACGGCTTCCATGTAGGAACCGAGGTAACGCCACGTGAGACCGAGGGTCGCCACCAAAGCCAGCAGGGTGAGAAACAGGCCCATTAGAACTTCTCGGGTTTGAACATGGCGTAGCCGATGTACAGGAACATGCCCACCGAAACGATCAGAAGAAGGATCTGGGAGTAGCTCATACTTTGTCCAGTACTTTGATCAGTCCGAGCATCGCGAGCGTGGCCGCGATGAAGCCGAGTATCGAAAAGAGATCTGCCATGACTCCATCGTCGTAGGCCGGCTCTGAACAGATTCTCTAAAAGTTCTTAGGCTTCTTCATTTTTTCTTCTTTCCATTCACTCAGGAGCGATCAGTCGTTTCGGACGATACTGATGGAGTGCACAAGGGGCTTTGGGGATCGTTGGTCGGCGTGGCGAGCGCGGCCGTTCTAGGTGGCGCGCTGTACCCCTTTCGCCCTCACGTGAGCGTGTCGACGAGCGCGCTCGTACTCGTGATCCCGGTCGTGGTGGGCGCGGTGGTGGGCGGGTTTGGCGCGGGGGCGGTGAGTGTGCTCGCCGGCTTTCTCGTCTACGACTTCTTCTTCATTCCGCCCTACAACACCCTCAGCGTGGGGACGGCTCAGAACTGGACCGCGCTCATTGTCTACGTCGTGGTGATGTTGCTGGTCGCCCGAGTTGTCGGGCGACTCGACGCGGCCCGTCTCGAGGCCGAACGGGGCCGCGACACCGTGCGACGCGTCTCGGAAGTGTCCGAACTGTTGGTCGGCGATCGCCCGGTTGATGAGCTCCTGCGCAACATTGTCAACACGGCCCAAAGTGTCTTCAATGTCCCCGGCGTGTCTCTGCTCGAAGAAGAGAACGGCATCCTCGTCGTCAAAGCGAGCGCCGGCGAGCCGCTCAGTGCCGACGAACTCTCCCAACTCGATCCTCACTCCGGGCGTCCCGTTCGCGTAGGCACCATTGGCGGCGACTCGAGTGAACTGCGCACCATCGCTCTGTCGGGGTCCGAACGTGCCCTCGCCATTCTCGCCATGCGCGGCGTTCCGATCGCCGAGACCGACCGGGCGCTGCTCAACACGTTCGCCAACGACGCCGCCCTCGCGCTCGAGCGAGCGGAACTGCGCGAACGGGCCCTGCGCTCCAAGCTGCTCGAAGAGGCAGATCGATTCCGTCGCGGACTACTCGGCGCGGTATCCCACGACCTGCGCACGCCGCTCGCCACGATCAAAGTGGCCTCCTCCACCCTCTCGAATCGGGCCGACGCTCTCTCGCTCCAGGACCGCACGCTGCTGTATCGACTGGTCGAGATCGAGTCGGACCGCCTGACCCGACTCGTGACCAACCTGTTGGACATGACGCGCATCGAGGCCGGGGTCTTGACCCTGCACCTCGAAGCGGTGTCGGTCACGGAGCTCGTGAACGACGCGCTGACGGCCATGGGCGCGACGCTCAGCGATCACCAAGTTGAACTCGAGGGTCTGGACTTTCTCCCACTGGTCGACGTGGATCGCGTGCTCATGGGTCAGGTGCTGATCAACCTGCTGGACAACGCCGCCCGCCACGCCCCCGCCCATAGTGTGATACTCGTGAGCGGCGCGCGACGGGGAACCAACGTCGTTTTGAGTGTCGCCGACCACGGCCCGGGAGTGCCACTCGCCGATCGTCAGACGATCTTTGATCGCTTCACGCAACTAGGAACCGGCGGGCGCGCAGGTCTGGGACTCACCATCGCTAAGACCTTCGTGGAGGCCCACGAGGAGCGGCTCTGGTACGAAGAGGCGCCCGGCGGCGGCGCGCGCTTCGTGTTTACTGTGCCGATTGCCTCTCCGGCGCGACGCGCCTAATCGTGGCCCACGTCCTCGTCATCGACGATGACACGTCACTGCTACGTGCGTTGCGCCTCGGGCTCGAGGCCGAAGGACACGATGTGTCGAGCGCCCCTGACGCCGAGCACGGTATGTCCCAGACCGCCCTGCTCTCGCCCGACGTGGTGGTGCTCGACATCGGGCTGCCGGACATGGATGGCCTGGTGGTAACTCGACGCTTGCGCGAGTGGAGCGACGTGCCGATCATCATCCTCTCGGCCACGGGCGACGCCGCACGCAAGATCGACGCACTGAATAGTGGCGCCGACGACTACGTGACTAAGCCGTTCTCGATGGGCGAGCTCGAAGCGCGAATCCGCGCCGTGCTGCGAAGTCGCGGTACCGATGCGCCCGACACCACGGCCGACCTCGACCTCGGATCGCTGCACGTTGACTTTGTCCACCACGATGTACTCCACAACGGAGAGAGAGTCGAACTCACCGCCAAGGAGTTCGGTGTGCTCGCCTACCTCGCCCAGAACGCGGGTCGGACCTGCACCTACCAGATGATCTTGCGCACGGTGTGGGGTGTGGGCTACGGCGACGAGGCGGCCTACGTCCACGCGTACGTGCACCGACTGCGCCAAAAGCTGGGCGACGAGAACGGCACGCTCATTCAAACATCGCCCGGAGTGGGCTACAGTCTTCAGCCCACTCCCGAGGGGAGTTAGCGCGCCGTGGGCTCCAGGAGGGCGGCACTCACGAAATCCTTGAACTCGGCGACGTCGATCACCACGTCGAGGTCGCCGAAACTGGGTTGAGGGCTGAGCACGATCAGTCGAGAGCCCTCGGCCTGGGCCACCTGGCGTTCAAACCCCTGGGCGTCGACCGCCAGCGTCGCGGGGTCCTCATCACCCGGAAGCTCGGCCACCAGCGCCGTCAGCGCGGACCCGGTGACGTCTTCGGCCACGAAACTCAAACAGCCCGTGGTCGCTACGTAGGACCCCGGCGTCGTCTGAGAGAACAAGATCGCGGCTAACTGGTCCTGGCCGATGGGCCCCACGGTGACCTTCTTTGAGGAGTCCATTGCGTCGGCGAGACTGACGCAGAGTTGAGCCAAGTTCGTCTTGGGTTCGTAGGCGACAAAGTTATCGGCCTGGCGTGGGGATCCACCCCACCCGCGCGTCGGCCGGCCGAGAAACGCCAGCGTCTCCAAGAACCCAACCCCGTAGGTTGTCGACACTTCGGCGATGCGACATTGGCCGAGCTCGTAGACGCGGTCCATCGATTCGAGAGCGACCAGGCAGCGCTCGGTCTGATCGGGATGGAGATCGGCGAATCGGCGGGCCATCGAGTCCAAGTCACCGCCAATGCCCCTCGCAACGAACAGTGCCGCCTTGAACCACGTCTCCCAGGGCACGTCACGTTCACCGGGTAACAGGGCACAGGCGTCGAGAGCTTCGTAAATCGGACCAAGCGATGACTGACGTCGAGCGAGCAGGACTCGGCGCATCGCAAAGAGCCGCAGCGTGTCGAGCGTGTCATCGTCCAGCGCGTGACGAAACAGGTCTCCGCCAACCTCACCGTCTGCGACCACCGAGCGCACGACCCCCGCGACTACCTCGTCGTTGGCTTCGGCGCGAAAGCGGATGAGTTCCCCCGCAATGGCCTGGTAGGGGTTCTGCTCCAGCTGACCGACCAGAGCGGTCATGCGATCGCTTACGCTCATGCGCTAATCCGGGGCGCATAGTCGGACATCCTCCTACGGTACCCACCGAGTTGCTCCTCGATCGCACGGACTGTGTCGAGGAGCCCCTGCGGGTCTACGCCGACCTCGACGGTCATCCGTTTTGCATCTTGGTGCTGGTCGCGGGCGCAGCCCAAACTTAGGGCTCGACTCGGCGCGCAACAAAGACCGGAATCGTACGTGACGTCTTTTCCTGGTAGTCGGCGTAGGGAGGGTAGGCCGCCACCGCGCGTTCCCACCACTGCGCGTACTCGTCCCCCTCGACCTGACGCACCACCACCGTGAAGGGCTCGGGTCCGTCTTGGAGTGCGACCTCCTCGGGATGCGCCACGAGGTTGTAGTACCACTGGGGATTGTCGGGAGCGCCACCCTTGGAGGCCACCAGCGCGTACTCCCCATCGTGCTCCACGCGCATGACGGGCACTTTTCGGATCTTGCCGCTGCGATGACCGAGAGTGGTAAAGATTACGATCGGCCATCCCGTGTCGAGCAACGTATTGGCTCGGGTACCGCCTGAACTCTCGTACTCCTCGACCTGGTCTCGCACCCACTGCGAAGGACTGGGCTCGTACTCACCGTGCAGCGTCATGGCGCCATCCTTTCACGATCCACAGCCGTCGAGGCGGCCGGCGTCACACGTGAACGGGGGCTGCCTCACTGGACGCACCTTGGGCGACGAAGTCCTTGGGGCGGATGAAGACAAAGGCGCACAGGGCCCCGGCCAGCGCGAGGACGCCACTCACGACGAGCAAGTCGTTGAGGGAGCTCGCAAAGCTCGAACGTAGTCCAGCGAAGACAATGCCGTGGGCCGACGGAGGAACCGATCGAAGAATCCGAGAGACGTAGCCCTCTTTCACATTGAGCACGAACAGGTTCATGTCGGCGCTCGAAAGATGCAGTGGCGCAAGCGAGGAGTGCAGCCCACTGGTGAGCGTCGAGGTAAAGATCGTCCCGTAGGTGGCGATGCCCACGGCGATTCCAATCTGGCGAAAGGTTGTGTTCACGCCCGAGGCCATGCCCGAGCGCTCAGGTCGAACCACGCCCACGGCCGTCGAGGCGAGTGGCGGGTTGACCATGCCCGAACCGAAGCCGGCGACGACGAACCCGAGTATGAGATGGGTCCACGTCGTCGTCCCGCTCAAACCCCCCATCAGCAATAGACCAACACCGACCAGGGCGAGACCAGGCCCGATCAGCCAGCGAACGGGAACGTGGCTCGTGAGTCGACCCGCGATGGTGGCCGACACTAAGGTGCCCCCGCTCAAAAACAGCAGGCGCGCGCCCGTTCCCAAGGCTGAGTATCCCAGCGCGTACTGCAAGTACAACACGAGGTACACCAACATCGCGAACAAGGACCCGTTCATCGCAAAGGCGACGGCCAGTCCCCCCGAAAACGTGGGGATGCGAAAGAGCGACAGATCAAACATTGGGTGCGCAACTCGGTGCTCGGTGCCGACAAAGGCGACGAGTAACACAACCGCTATTGCCAGGCACACCCAGACTCCCGTGTCGCCCCAGCCCTGTTCGCTCGCGCGAATCAACCCGTAGACGAGCGACACCAGTCCCAACGTCAGGAGGATGAAGCCGGCCCAGTCCGGGCGCGAGGCGTCGGGTGTCTTGGACTCTTCCACTTGCCACAACGTGATCGCAATGGCAACGATGCCGATGGGGATGTTGACCAAGAAGATGGCGCGCCAGTTGATGCCGCTGGTGATCACGCCGCCCAGAATCGGGCCCAGGGCGACGGCCACGCCCGTGATGGCGCCCCACACGCCAAAAGCAACGCCACGGTCCTTACCCCGAAAGCTGTGCGCCAACAGGGCCAGTGACGTCGAAAAGAGGATCGCGCCGCCAATTCCTTGAGCCATGCGCGAGAGAGTCAGCATGAGGGGCGACTGAGCGAATCCACATAATAGAGAGCCCAGGGTAAAGATCACCAAGCCGATCGTGAAGAGCAGGCGTCGGCCGTATCGGTCGGCCAGCGCTCCAGCTGTTAAGAGCAACGACGCCAGCGTTAACGCGTAGGCGTCCACTACCCATTGGACGTCGGAGAAGCTTGCGTGAAGTCCGCGTTGAATCTCGGGCAGAGCCACCGTGACGATGGTCACGTCCAGGAGCAACATAAAGGTCGCCGCCCCGACCACCACCAACGTCCACCACTTTCGCTCCATGGCCCCTCCTTGTTTCAACGGAACGTCATCGTAAGGTCAGTCCGTGACATGAGTGACGTTGGGGGCCACCTTATAAGGCGCTGCCGAAATGTGCGCCTCAGTTCTCCGCGAGGGCGGCTCTCATTTGCGCGTCAATTCGTCTCGACAGCTCGGCGTACGGAGCGAGCACCGCCTCCACGTCGAGCACTTGGCCATTGTCGTCGACATCGTCATCTCCAATGCGCACTTCGAGGTGATCGGTCAACTCCCTCATGTGCAGACCCTGCAGGACGCCCTGGATTTGCACTGCCGCGCGCGAACCGCCGTGGGTCCCGTACGTCACGAAGCTCACCGGCTTGTCACGCCACTCCCAGTACAAAAAGTCGAGGGCGTTCTTCAGCGGCGCGGGATAGCCCCAGTTGTACTGAGGAAACACGAAGACGTACCCGTCAAATGACCCGACCAGCCGACTCCACGCTCGAGTGTGATCGTTGCGGTACTCACTCCTGGCCGCCATGACGGGTTCGTCCAGGAACGGGAGGTCGACGTCGGCCAGATCGACCAGTTCGTAGCGCAGCGCACTCCCCTCACCGGCCAAGCGTGCGAAGTGCGCGGCAATTCCCGCACAGATGCGCCCGGGTCGAGTGCTCCCAATCACTACGGCCACCCGGTGCGAGCCCGATCGTGTTTCGCCGGGCACTACGCCGCTCCTGGCTTACCTGGGGTCGTCGCCTCACGACCTGCTTGGAGGTCAATGCCCCGCCGGTCAGCGTCGAGAACGACGAACTTGCTGGCCAACTGGGACAAACGCCGGCGTTCGGCCGAGCTCATACCGCGAGCGACCGCGTCGATCTGCTGGGCGACTTCGTGAGCGACTCGTTCGGTGACGCGCCGACCTTGGGCGGTGAGCGACACCCGAACAGAGCGGCCGTCCTGGCGAGAGGCACTACGCACGACGTACCCCTTGCTCGCTGCCCGATCGACCAACCCCGTCGCACTGGACTTGTCCAGGTTCAACAGCCGAGCGATTTGGGCCATGGTCAGCTCGCGTCCCCGCAGAGCGCCGAGCAGTCGCGTCTGGCTGATCGAACTGTCGTACCTGCTGGTGACACCCCCCACGATTGCCTGGACGCAGAAGGACAGCTGGACCAGGCCGTCCACGATTCCCAGGTCACGAGACGCAACCCTTTTCACTTGACTCGCTGTGCTCACGGATCTCATGGTACTTCACTTTAGTACGTGCTACAAACTTTCTTGTTTGTAGCACAAACTATATTCGACGACATCGGCTGGCCGGCCGCTCAAAGTAAAGTCGGAATCGAAACGTGCGACGCCACGGGAGGAAATCATGGCCAAGAGCGCAGAACCGACGCCCTCGCAGTTGATCGATGGGCGTATCAGGGAACTCGACGACTGGCGCGGCGAGATGCTCTCGCGCCTACGCGATCTGATCAAAGAGGCCGTGCCGGGCGTGGTTGAGGAGTGGAAGTGGCGCGGCGTTCCCACCTGGTACGACAACGGCATCATCTGCACCGGAGAAACCTACAAAGAGATCGTCAAGTTGACCTTCGCCAAAGGCGCCAAGGTCAACGACCCTGCGGGCCTGTTCAATTCGAGTCTCGAGGGCAATGTTCGACGGGCCATCGATTTTCGCCAGGGCGACAAGATTAACGTCCGCGCTCTCAAGTCTCTCTTTCGCGCGGCTGCGGCCCTCAACCACTCGAAGTAACGGTGTCCGAGGAGTCATCGATTGAGGCGGTCGGAGCAAACTACTCGGTTTCTGCGATGCTGGACACCCGACTGCGAACGCGACGGGCACTGCGCGCTGTCGCCGATCGAGTTGAGGTTGGTATGTCCGAGCACGACGCGCGAGCGTTAGCCCGCGACATCCTCGAGGAGATGGGGCTACGTCGGGGCTGGCACCCGATACTGGTGCGCTTCGGGCCCAACACGATGCTTCAGTTCCTCGACCGAGAGGGCGGCGACGTCACGTTGGGCGCCGATGACATCTTCTTCGTCGACATTGGACCGGTCTATAACGGTGTGGAAGGAGACGCCGGCGAGACGTTCACGACCGGTCACAACCCCGAGCATCTTCGCGCCGCGTCGGACGTGCTCGCGGTGTGGAACGAAGTACGCGACGCGTGGTTCTATGAACAGCGAAGCGGACGCGATCTCTACGCGTTTGCCGAGCGCGCCTGTCGCACCCGAAACTGGCGTCTTAACCTCGATCTGACCGGTCATCGCATCTCGGACTACCCGCACAAGGCCCACTTCAACGGAGCGATGTCAACGGTGGATATTGTCCCCTCACCTGACCTTTGGGTCCTCGAGATCGGACTGGCCCACCCCGACGGAACGTTCGGTGCCTTCTACGAAGACACCTTGCTCGAGGATCAGTCCTTCGATGAACTCTGGCCAGCGGTCACTTAGACCTGCGGTATGACGAGGTGGTACGTGGGTGATCGGTACTGGCGCCCGGACCAACCGGTGTAGGTCGAGTAGACCGGAACTACCCCCGCCGGCGCTGGCGTGGCTCGGATCAAGCATTCACCAAAGGGGTTCGGTGCACAGGTTTGGAGCGTCGGTCCGATGTAGACCTTCACCTTGGTCACGGGGTAGAAGCCGCCAGCGTTCGCGGTGATGCCGGTGAGTTGCAGCGCAGTGGGAACAGCGGCCGCCAGGTTGGCCCGGGCCGCAATCGCCAGGCTCGAGTCAGCAACCGGAATGGCGAACTCGGGGTCGGTGGGCGCCGAGTATCCATATCTGTTGTACGCCTGGGCCGTCACCCAGTACACCTCGTGATTGGTGAGACCCTTGACGATACAGTTCGGCTGAAAGTACACCGCCGCGAGGCAGTACCGAGTGCCTGAGGCGTCAGTGATGGCGACCCGGTATCCCTCCACTGGAGCGCCGCCCGAGCGTTGCGAGGGATGCATGTACGTCCACACTTCACCGCTACGCACGTTGCCAGAGACTTGAAGGGGCGGCGACGGAACGCTGTCGGCGCAACTCCCCTCGGGTCTCGCGGTCGCGATGTCACCGTTGTCGTCCACCGCCACGTACTGATTAGCGCCGAAGCCCACCGACGTCCACGTCGACGCCGAAAGCGTGGCCACGGAGGCCGCGGTCCACGTCGCGCCGGTCACTGAGGAGAGAATTGGGCTGGTTGAACCCGATGAGTTTCCCGCCGCGACAAACGCGTCACAGCCAAAAGTGGCCGCGTCGACCTCTTGGGCCGGCGAGTATTGATGCAGGGTCCAGCTGTACCCAAAGACCGATGTCGCGACATATCCCGCGCCCGAGCTCGAGTCCCCAAAGGCCACAAAGTTTCCGTTGCCGTAGGCGACGGCGCCAAGGTGAAGTCCTCCGGTGGGCGCCGGCGTGCCGCCGGTCAGGGGCTGAAAGATATCGCTCCAACTGCGTCCATTCAGTGACATCACGACGTTGCCCTGGTTGGCGTCGACCGCGATGAACTTGCCGTCGCCGTAGGTGATCGACGTGAAGTCATCCAAGGGACGCCAGAAGCGTTCGGTCCAGGCGAGCCCGTTGGGCGAGGTGGCGATTGTCCCCAGCGAGCTCACGGCGACAAAGAGGTCGTCTGCGAATGTCATGCTGGCCCACTGCCCGCTCTGGACTGGGCGTCCAGCCTGTTTGGGGGGCCCCGGCGGTCCCTGTTCGCTCGTCCACTGCGTGGCGTTGGTCGAGATCATCTCGTTGAGAGAAGCGTCCGCCGAGGACAGAGCCACGAAGTGGCCATCGCCGTAGGCGACGGTCTGCCATGAGCCCGACGGCGCAGTTTGCTCGGTCCAGGTCGATGCGTTGGTGGACGTCGCAACTTGGCCGGCGTGACTGAGCGCGATCCACTGGCCATCGAGATAGCTAACCGATGACCAGGCCACCGATGGGCTCACTCCAGCGACCACGCTCCACGCGGATGGGGACACACCAGAAGAACTTGAAGAGGGAATACACAGGAGGCCGCCAACCAGACCGGCTAGCGCCGCCATTCGAATGCACCACCCTCGCTGAGGGAGTCGCGTCATGTGCCCTCACTTCCCTTGTGCCCAATTCTCACGGGGTGAACGCACGCGTCCCGCTACGAGGAATCAAGATTTCGTCAATTCTAACGGAAATCTCGTTCGCCATAAAAGGCCTGTGACAAGGGAAAACTAAGTCCACATCGATGTGGGGGCTCTAGGTGAAAGTGACTTTTCTCGCAGTTCATTGAATAATCACACGTAACCACACTGCGATCGATCGCGACAGATAGCGTCGTTGTCCATCATCTCGACGAGAAGGACTGGACATGACCGGGCTCATCATCGCTCTCATTCTGATCGCGACGCTTGGCACACAAGCGATTGTCGCCAGTCGCTTCGACTGGCGCTGCGACAACTGTGGTCAGACGTTCTCAATTCCTCCCCTGAAGGCCGCGATTCTCCCTCACCGTTGGGGTGGGGGGAAGTTCACGACGTGCCCCCGGTGCGGGGTGCGTTCGTGGGTGCATCGGGTGCCCAAGGAGTCGAGGGGCCCCGAAGCGACTACCGACTCTCGGTAACTTGAGGCAATGGGCAACTACGGCGACTTCCAGTACGAGATCTACCTCAAGGGACTCGACGGCGAGCAACCTGACCTGCCGATGACGTACGGCGAGCTTGAGCGTCGCGCCGAAGGCGTCATGACTCAAGAGATGTGGTCCTATGTCGCGGGGGGAGCGGGAGACGAGCGGACTCAGCGCGCCAACGTCGCGGCCTTTGGTCGCTGGGGATTCATGCCTCGGGTCCTGGCGGGCGCTTCGTCGCGCGACCTCTCGATCGATCTCTTCGGATCCCACCTGCCCACACCCCTGCTGTTTGCGCCGGTGGGGGTCATCGGCATCTGCGATCCCGCGGGACACGGCGACGTGCTCACGGCACGCGCGGCAGCCGCCAGCGGCGTGCCCATGATTGCGTCGACGCTCAGCCAAGACCCCATGGAAGTCGTCGCCAAGGAGCTCGGCGACACCCCGGGTTGGTTTCAGCTCTATCCGCCCAACGACGCCGAGCTCACCGAGAGCTTCGTGCGCCGAGCGGAGGCCTCGGGATTCTCGGCCATCGTGGTCACCCTCGACACGCTGACGCTGGGGTGGCGGCCACGCGACCTGTCCATCGCGAGTTTCCCGCAACTCAAAGGCGTGTGCCTGGCCAACTACCTCTCCGATCCGATCTTTCGAGCCCGGCTTACGGCTCCCCCCGAGGAGAACCTCGTCGGCGCGATTGGTCTGTGGTCGTCGCTCTTTGGCAATCCGGGTCTCAACTGGGATGACTTGACACGACTGCGCTCGCTGACTCGCCTGCCGCTTCTCCTCAAGGGCATCTGCCATCCCGAGGACGCGCGGCGCGCGGTGGACGCCGGGGTGGATGGCGTCTACTGCTCGACCCATGGCGGGCGTCAGGCCAACGGTGGCCTCGGCGCACTCGACTGCCTTCCCGACGTCGTCGAAGCCGTCGGAGAGCAGGTACCCGTAGTCTTCGATTCGGGCGTACGCAGTGGCCCCGATGTTCTTACGGCCCTGGCCCTCGGCGCATCGGCCGTAGGAATCGGTCGACCCTATGCGTACGGCCTGGCCGTCGGTGGTCAGCGAGGTATTGAGCACGTGGTGAAGTGCTTTCTCGCAGAGATGGATTTGATGATGGCCGTGGACGGCTATCCCGACGTCGCCGGGCTCACGCCCGCCACCCTTCGCCGACTCGTTGACTAGTTCTCTCTCGACCACGCGGTGACTATCGGAGAATCGGACTGGGTGGTCGACACTATCTGGCGAGTCGGAAAACTTTGCGAAGTTGCGCCGTTGTTCGGAGCACGACTCCAGAAAGTCTGAAGGCCCAGGCTACGCCTGGGCCTTCAATCTCAGTGGCGGGGGCAAGATTTGAACTTGCGACCTTCGGGTTATGAGCCCGACGAGCTACCAGGCTGCTCCACCCCGCGTTGCGAGGTACAGGTTAGCCGATAGCTGGAGTCCGCCTCCAGTCGAGCCAACTTCGATCAGAACTGTTCTGACTCCGTCGAACCCACGAGCGCGAGCGTCGACGACACCCCGTTGGTCAACGTCGTCATGACGTCGTCGAAGTATCCGGCGCCGACCTCACGCTGATGACGCGTGGCCGAGTAGCCCTGGCTTTCGGCGGCGAACTCGCGCTCTTGTAGCTTGACGTAGGCGCTCATGCCGCTTTGGGCGTATCCGTGAGCGAGTTGAAACATGGACTCGTTGAGCGCGTGCCAACCAGCCAACGTCACGAACTGGAAGGCATATCCCATCTCCCCGAGCTCGCGCTGAAAGCGGGCAATGGTCTCGTCGTCCAGGTGCTTACGCCAGTTAAAAGACGGCGAGCAGTTGTAGGCCAGCAGTTTGTCCGGGTACTGCTCGTGAATCCGATCGGCGAAGAGTCGCGCCTCGGCCAGATCGGGGGTCGAGGTCTCGCACCAGATGAGATCCGCGTACGGGGCATAGGCCAGCGCGCGCGCGACGGCTTGTTCGATACCCGGGCGCACGTAGTAGAAGCCCTCGGGCGAGCGCTCGTCCGTGAGGAACTCTCGGTCACGAGGGTCAACGTCGCTGGTGAGCAGGTTCGCGCCCAAGGAGTCGGTGCGTGCGACGATGAGCGTTGGCACGCCAGCGATATCGGCCGCGAGACGTGCGGCGATGAGGGTGCGAATGTGCTGTGCCGTCGGGATCAACACCTTGCCACCCATGTGGCCACACTTCTTCTCAGACGAAAGTTGGTCTTCGAAGTGCACCCCGGCCGCGCCGGCTTCGATCATTGACCTCATTAACTCGAATACGTTGAGCGGACCGCCAAACCCCGCCTCGGCGTCCGCCACGATCGGCACCAGCCAGTCGCGAGGCTCATCGGTACTACCCGCAGCGAGAGCTTCGCCCCACTCGATCTGGTCAGCACGACGCAGCGCATTATTGATTCGACGAACGACGGCCGGCACGCTGTTGGCGGCGTACAGACTCTGGTCGGGGTACACCTGCTCGGAGAGGTTGGCGTCGGCCGCCACTTGCCAACCCGACAGGTAGATCGCCTTCAGACCAGCCTTGACCATCTCGACGGCTTGGCCGCCGGTCATCGCGCCCAACGCGTTGACGTAGGGCTCGTGGTGGATCAGATCCCAGAGGCGCTCGGCGCCTCGTCTCGCGAGGCTGTGCTCGACGTTCACGGTTCCGCGCAGCCGAATGACGTCGGCCGCGCCATATCCCCGCTCGATGCCCGCCCAGCGCGGGTCGGTCGCCCACTCGTGTTCCAAGGCGGCGATCTCGATGTCGTAGATAGTCGTCACGTCAGGTTCTCCTTGTTGATGGGTAGGTCTGTTCAGTCGAGGAAGTCGTAGGCCGGCAGGGTCAAAAAGGTGGCGAACTCCTCGCCAAGGGCGACTTCTTCAAAGATGGCTCGGGCGGTGCGAGCGAGCCGCGGGGCCACTCCTTCGGCAATCACCTGCGTCTCGGTAATGTCGAGGAGGTCGCGGACGAGAGTCTCGGTAACGGTCTTGTCACCGACGCTCAGGGTGATGCCGTGTCGCACCCACTGCCAGACTTGGGCGCGACTGATCTCGGCGGTGGCCGCGTCCTCCATGAGGTCGTTGATGGCCGCGGCGCCCACGCCCGACAGCCACGACACGATGTAGCGAACGCCGACGTCGATATTGGTGCGCAGACCCGCTGGCGTCACCCCGTGCTCGGGGTACTCGATGTTCAACAGATCGCTCGCCTCGACGTGCACCTCGGAGCGCAGCCGGCTCAACTGATTCGCGTTGTCGCCCAGCACGAGATCGAACTCGGACTGGGCCACCGCGACGAGATCCGGGTGGGCCACCCAGGTACCGTCAAAGCCGTCCGCCGCCTCGCGCTGCTTGTCGTCTCTGACCTTGTCGAGAGCCGCCTCGGTCACCGCGGGCTTGTTGCGATTGGGGATGAACGCTGACATTCCCCCGATCGCGTACGCCCCTCGGCGGTGACAGGTTTTCACCAGCAACTCGGTGTAGGCGCGCATGAACGGAGTGGTCATCGTCACGGCACTGCGTTCGCGCATTACAAAGGCCTTGTCGTCGTGGAATCTCTTGGAGATGCTGAAGATGTAGTCCCAGCGCCCCGCGTTCAAACCAGTGATGTGATCACGCAACTCATAGAGGATCTCGTCCATCTCGAAGGCGGCGGTGATCGTCTCGATAAGCACCGTCGCGCGAATCGCTCCGTGCTCTAGTCCCAGTGACTCTTCGCTGAAACTCATGACCTCGTCCCACAACCGCGCCTCGAAGTGGCTTTCGAGCTTGGGCAAGTAGTAGTACGGACCAAAGCCCCGCTCGAGGGACGTCTTGGCGTTGTGGAACGCGTAGAGACCAAAATCGAAGAGGCTGGCCGAGATCGGCTCGTCGTCGATCAAGAAGTGTTTCTCGACCAGGTGCCAACCCCGAGGTCGCACCACCAGCGTGGCCAGTTCGCCGTCGGGACGCAACCGATAGGTCTTACCGGGTGTGGCGAACTCGATCTGGCCGCGCACCGCGTCAATGAGGTTCAACTGGCCTTCGATGACGTTGTGCCAGGTCGGCGAGTTGGAGTCCTCAAAGTCCGCCATAAAGACTTTGGCCCCTGAGTTGAGCGCGTTGATCATCATCTTTCGCTCCACCGGACCGGTGATTTCGACTCGCCGATCCTCCAGACCCGCGGGGGCCGTTCTCACGCGCCACTCAGCTTCGCGAATCTCGATTGTCTCAGGCAGGAAGTCGGGGCGTTCGCCGGCGTCAAAACGAGCCTGCCGCAGGCTTCGTTGGGCCAATAACTCCGCGCGCATGCCCTGGAATCGGTCGTGGAGCGCCACAATAAAGTCGACCGCCCACGGCGTCAGGACCGTGTCAACCCCGTGGTGTGGCTCGATGGAGAGATTCCTAGTAACGAACATAAATACGATTATTTCCGAGAGTCTGACTCGTAAACAAATGAAGAAGCGTATAACTTGTCACTTAGGACGAAATATGGAGAAATATTCGATATGAGCCTCGTATCAGAACCATTGGATACTTTCGTCTTTGGCCAGCGCCTGCGCCACCTGCGCAAGCGAGCGGGGCTCACCCTGGGTCAACTGGCCGACGCCGTGGGTTCATCGCCGTCGTATCTCTCGCAGTTAGAAAATGGCCATCGTGAACCACGGCTCTCGACGGTCAATCAACTCGCCGCCGCACTGAGCTGTCGGCCCGCCGAGCTCTTGAGCGCCGCGGCACCGAATCGGCGCGCCGAACTCGAAGTTGCGCTCGCGCACATACAAGACGACCCCGCCTATCGCGAGCTCGGACTCCCCTACCTGAAAGCCTCCCCACGCCTCGACGCGGCCGCTCTCGAACACGTCGTGGCGCTCTACCATCGCGTGCGAGAGCTTTCCGACGGCGTGCCGCTGAGTGACGCGCCCCCGGTGGCGCGTCACACGACGAGCGGGGCCCGCGCCGCCAACGCTGCGCTGCGCGACGAGATGCGACGGCGCGATAACTACTTCGAAGAGATTGAGCGCGTGGCCACCGCCGCCCTGGACGCCGTGGGTTACTCCGGTCCCGGCGCCGTGTCGGAACGCCAACTCACCGACGCGGCGGCCCATTTTGGCTACACCATCTCTCGCGTGCAGGGTATGCCTCGCTCGGCGCGCTCCATCACCGACACCGAGCACAAGATCATCTACGTGCCCCAACGCAACGCCACCGGCGGAACCCGCTCGTCGCGGTCGGTGATCGCCCAAACACTCGGTCACTTCGCCCTCGGTCACGAGGCGCCCGACGACTTTGAGACCTACGTGCGTCAGCGAGTCGAGGCGAACTACTTCGCCGGCGCTCTCCTCGCACCAGAACGAGCCGTCGTTGCGGTACTGAGCGAGGCGAAGCGTAATGAGGACATTGCCGTCGAGGACCTCGGAGAGCTGTTTTACGTCTCCTACGAGATGGCGGCCCACCGCCTGACCAACCTCATCACACGGCACTTTGGCATTCCCGTGCACTTCCAGCGCTCAGATCCCGAGGGTCTGCTGTGGAAGGCGTACGAGAACGACGGCGTTCTCCTCCCCGCCGCGGTGGACGGAACGATCGAGGGTCAGAGGTTGTGTCGCTGGTGGAGTTCGCGTCAAGCCTTCGCCTCGGAGGACTCCTACGAGCACCACTACCAGCGCACCGACACCTCAACAGGCACCTTCTGGTGCACGACCCACATCGACCTCGATCGGGACCGGGGCGACGCGATCACCATTGGCACGATCGACGCAATGTCGCACTGGTTCCGAGGTTCGGCCACCATGCGCCGAGCGGTGTCGACTTGTCCCGATCCTGACTGTTGTCACCGACCCAACGTCGAGTCACGCGATCGCTGGGAGCGATCCACGTGGCCCTCGGCGCGCGATCACAGCAGCTTCGTATCGGGACTGCCGACGGACACCGTTGTCTTCAACCCCTATCCGGGCGTCGACCTGATCGACGTCTACGCGTTTCTAGACCGACAGGTCGAGCGAGACTCCTAAGAGAAGCCCGGCGTCGCTCAGCGGAGTCGGTAACGCACGACCGTACGCTGGCCGTGGGCGAAGACGATCGTGAATCGGTAGACACCCGGGCGACTAGCGCGATCGACGATCACGTGCAAGGTCAAGTCCCGACCATTGTCGCGAATCACCACCGCGCTCGTTCCCACGCGATCACTCACCACGAGGGGCCGACCGTAGAATCCCGAACCGACGACCACGACGTTCATCGTTCGACCGACCACCAGAGATCGATCGAGTCGCACGGCCCTCGGCGCCGGAGCCCGGACCGTAATGGTGGTCGCTAGGGAGGTCGCCTGTGCGTACGTGCCATCGGCAGCTTTGGTGGCGACCACCACGCAGGTGCCGGCCTTCGAACTCGTCAGGACGTTTCCTTGCACCTGACAGTCCGCGGTGCCCGCCGAGGTGACCACGTAGCTAACCGCGCCGGTGCCCGAACCTCCCGTGGTCGCCAGCGAAAGGGGGTGACCGAAGTCCGCGGAGGTCGTCACGATCGCTATTGCGCCTTGGCTCTTGGGATTGCCGGTGCCAATCGTGATCGACTGCTTGACCTCAGCGGCTGGAGCGAAGGCGCCGTTGCCCACGTCGTTGAAGTCGATGACGCACACCCCGTTGTTGTTAAAGGTCACCACGCCGCCGGAGAGTGAGCAGCCAGTCGACTGGCTATTCAGCGTGATGGAGACCTTGTCGCCAGACGTAGCCGAAGCACTAGGCGTGTAGGTCTCATGAACCGTCCCAGCGGCGGGCGGAGTTGAGGGGTAGATCGTGTTGGCCGAGTACACCTTGATCCAGCGTTGGACTTGGCTCGCGGCGGCGAAGGCGCCGTTGCCGGGATCGTTGAGGTTGACCCCGCACTCCCCCGATCCCTTGAACTCGATCCAGCCGTAGTTGAGGTAGCAGCCGCTGGATCCCTTGGTCAGGGTCATGACCACCTTGTCGCCCGAGGTCGCGCTCAGACCCGGGGCGTAGGCGCCACCATTACTGGCCGCCTTGGGAAAGGCGCTGGTGGTGATCGTGTTGCTCGAATAGACCTTGATGCTCTGTTGAACTTGGGCGGCCGCGGCGTAGGTGCTGTTGCCGGGATCGTTGAAGTCCACGACACACGTTCCGGCCCCCGTAAAGGTGACTTTGTTGTCACTCAGCGAACATCCCGTCGAACTTGAGTCAAGCGTGATGGCCACCGAGTCACCCGAGCTCGCCGACGCGCTCGGGCTATAGGTGCCATGGGTGCTGCCCGCGTGGGGCGCCGCACTGGCGCTGATGGTGTTGGGCGTCGTCCCGGTAGCGAAGGCCGGGGTCGCAATCAGAAACGACGCACCGAGAATGATCGCGAGGGCCACAAGCACCCGGGACAGGTGTACGTGAGGCGAAGAGACCATCCTTCGCCTCGCAAAGGTAGTGATATGTCTCATGAGGCCCATCTTCTTCTGCGCGCGAGAGACGCTGAGCGTCAGACGGCGAGATCACAGAGGACCCACAAACTCGACGATGTCTCAAGTAAACGTTGGGGTTTCGCCCATTTATCCGTGCGCGAGGCCCGGGAGTTCCCAGACGTCTCTCACCCGCGCAACTGTGCCTTGCGAGTTCGCCGAGCACCCGTTGACGGCGGAAAACGAGTTAGGTTAGCCTAAACTAAATGACAATGGGAGTCCCGGGACCTGACGTCAATCGGTCGGGACGAATGTGCGCCGTGAGTGAGCCCGCCGATCGACCAGGCACTTCGGGGCCAGGCAACCCCTTTTACCAGGGATCACGTCGATGACAACAACTGAGTCGCGCGTCGAAGCGCTGGGCTGGGCGCCCCGGCGGCGGCGACCACGTCCCAGAGCGCTGGTTCTTTTCAGCGCGATCGTCATCGCGGCTCTCTCACTTCCCTTGGTCTTCTTGCTCTTGGAAGCGTCCGACGCCGGCGCCGCCACGGTCTGGCACCTGATCTGGCGAAGCCTCACCGCCACCTTGCTCTGGAACACGGTGCGCCTGACCGTCGTGGTCACGATCCTGTGCGCGATCATCGGAACCTTGAGCGCGTACTGCGTCGAACGCACCGACCTACCGGGACGACACGTATGGGCAGTTCTCGTCGTGATCCCCTTTGCCATGCCCGACTTCGTTGTCTCGTTTGGCTGGTCGTCACTCTTTAGTTGGATCTCGGGATTTCGTGGCGCGGTCGTTGTCATGACCTTGGCCGTCTATCCCCTCGTGTACCTGCCCGTCGCGGCAAGCTTTCGTGGAGCCGACACCGGCCAGGAAGAGATTGCGCGCAGCCTCGGCGCGTCGCGCCTTGGCGTCTTCTTTCGCATCACGCTCGCTCAAGCGCGTCGCTCAATTCTCGGTGGGTGCTTGCTCGTCTCGCTGGTGATACTCGCCGAGTACGGCGCCTTCGAAATCCTGGGGTATCGCACCTTTACCACCGAGATCTTCTCGGAGTTCTCGGTGGGTTTCGACACCTCGTCGGCGTGCGCACTCTCGCTGGTGATAGTGATCATCTCGATCGCGGTGATGATAGGAGAAGGGGCAATGGGTGGGGCCCGCACGTCACGCAGTGGACGTGGTGTCGCCCCCGTACGCACGCCAGTCACTCTGGGTCGCTGGCGCATCCCCATCCTCGGACTCTTTAGCGCCCTGGTTCTCGCTGCGCTCGGCGTGCCGATCGGCTCGGCCGTCTACTGGATGTTTCAAGGGGGAGCCGATGCAATCTCTGGCGTCTCGCTGGGTTCGGCCGCGTTCTACACCGCCCTCTACAGTGCCGGGGCGGCCCTGCTCGCCACGCTCATGGCCCTGCCCGTGGCGCTGCTCGTCGTGCGTTACCCCACGAAGTGGACACGGGCCCTCACGCGCTCCACCTTTCTTCTCCTGGCCATGCCCGGACTCGTGATCGCGCTCGCCCTGTCATACTTCTCGGAACAGCACGCCGACTCCTTCGGCTACCAGACCGCTGCGATGTTGATACTGGCCTACGCCCTGATGTTCTTTCCCCTGGCGCTCGTGGGCGTGCGCGCCTCGGTGAGCCAGGCGCCGATCACCCTCGAAGAAGTGGCCGGGTCGCTCGGCGTGTCTCGGCGCCAAGTGCTTCGCCGCGTGACGCTGCCCCTGATCAGTCCGGGACTGGCGGCTGCGTTTTGCCTCGTTTTCCTCAGCTGCGTCACCGAACTCACCGCCACACTGATCCTGATTCCCACCGGGGTCCAGACCCTCGCGACCCAGTTCTGGGCGTACCAGCAGAACCTCTCCTACGGCCAAGCCGCGCCCTTCGCCCTGGTCATCATTCTCATCGCGGCAGTGCCCGCCTACCTGCTTGGACGGTTCTTCGATCGTCTGCCCCACCGCGCGCTGGCGGCCCCAGTCCCTAACGTGGTCGCATGAGCGAACTCGATATCTCGGGCCTCGTCAAGTCGTTTCGGACCCAGGAGGTGCTCTGCGGGCTCGACCTGGTGGTCGAGGAGGGCTCGTTCGTCTCGATCCTCGGACCCTCGGGGAGCGGCAAAACCACGCTCTTGCGCATCATCGCCGGCTTTGAGCGAGCCGACGCGGGCAGCGTGCGTCTCCACGGCGAGATCGTGGACGACGCGACGCACTTCGTCGACTCGCGCAAGCGGCGCATCGGCTACGTGCCTCAAGACGGGAACCTCTTTCCTCATCTCTCGGTGAAAATGAACGTCGGCTTTGGCCTGCGAAAGGCGGAGCGCAACGGCACGCGCGTCAACGAACTCCTCGAAATGGTGGGCCTGGCGAATCTCGCGGAGCGCTACCCGCACCAACTCTCAGGCGGCCAGCAACAGCGCGTTGCTCTTGCGCGCGGACTCGCCATCAACCCCGACCTGGTGCTGCTGGATGAGCCGTTCTCCTCGCTCGATGCCGGTCTGCGCGCGAGCGTGCGGCACGACGTGCGTCACATTCTCAAGGACGCTGGCACCACCGCAATCCTGGTCACCCACGATCTGGACGAAGCGCTCTCGCTGGCCGACAAGGTGGCGGTGCTTCGTGACGGGCGAGTCAGCCAGTGCGACGCTCCGGCCACTCTCTACGCGAGACCCGCCACGCCTGCGCTCGCGCGCGAGTTTGGCAACGTCAACTTCGTCACGGGAGTCGCCCGGGGACTCGAGGTCGATACCGACATTGGACGCTTTGCGCTCGAAGACGTTTCGTCGATTCCCGGCCTGCGCGACGGCGCGCGGCTGCTGGTGTTGATTCGACCCGAACAGATAGTCCTGTCGTCGAACGGCTCGGCCCGCGCGCGAGTGCTCGACACCGAGTTCTATGGTCACGATGCGGTGGTCAAACTGCGCGCGAACGCACAGCGCGAACTCACCCTGCACGCGCGCACCTCGCACGCCATCGACTTACCCGAGCGAGATAGCGACGTCGCGATCTCGGTACGTGGCGGCGTGGTCGCGTGGAACGACGAGTCGAGCGACACAGATCAAGTCTGAGAGTTTGATGTGAAGGCTGTGCGCGTCGTTCATCGCTAAGTCATTTCGCACAATCGACCCCGCGCGCGACTGCGGGGTCGACGAGCCCCGACCACCGGGCCGCTCTTAACGTAAGAAGAGCGGCACTTCGGTGTCCGCCCGACCCCACCCATAGCCCCAAGGGAGACTCCATGAAGAATCCGGATGCACGCCGTCGCGCTCGCGGCGCACGATCACATTGGACACCGCTGGTCGCACTGGGCGCATCGATCGCGCTCATGGCGGCCGCAGCTCTAACAATTACCACCGACGTCTCGGCGGCCACGTTGCGACCACTAGCGGCTTCGACACTGCCCTGCAATGTGTCGGTCTCCGGCGGTGGCCAACTGGTCCCCTCAACGCAGCTCATCACCGGTGTCGTGGCGGGCACCACTCAGATCAAGTTTGACTGCGACGCCTCGTCCGGCGCGGCGGTCGTCGCCGAAGCCTCGCTGCTGGCCGGTATCTCGACCACGAACGTCATTCCCACGGCCGAGGCGGACACCAG
>DATJUR010000099.1:0-10835 GCA_035502215.1 Acidimicrobiales bacterium
CCCGTCTCGCCACGGAGTTCGACGCCCAAGGCGAACTGGCGGTCGTCGAAGAGAAGGTCGGTACGGGCTCCACAGACTTCTGGGGCATCTCGTTCTCACCGTGTCAACTTGAGCGCGAACCGATGGACGAAGTCGAGCTCACCCGAAAGATCAAGCTGTTGCGTTCGTGCTGGTCGTACTTTGACGCCGTGGCCGCTCGGGTATCGCCCACCATGGCCAAGGGACCGCGCGGCGGCGGGCGCGAGCGCGACCAGATCATCGCTCACACCATCCGGGTGGAGAGCGAGGACTTCGCGAAAAAGGTGGGCCTTCGTGTTGCGCCCGGAACGGAGATGACCGAAAACGAACTCGCCGACTACCGCGACGCCTACGTGGCCGCGATGATCGCCTACAACCGGGGCGCCATCACGCCGATGCGATCGTGGAACCTGGCGTTTCTCATTCGCCACAGCGCCTTTCACACCATGGATCACGCGTGGGAGATGGAAGACAAGGACCTTTCCCCACGGGCCACACGAGCCCGGTCGGGCAACTAACGACTCGCGTCGCCTCCGGTGCTCGGATGGGTGAGAATACGATCGTGACCCCTTCGTTTGGCGAGCCAACAGATCTGACGATGGACACCGCGGCCTTTGACTCCCTGGAACTCAAGGTGCCCAGCTTGATCGACGTGCTCGAGTTGCTACGCCGTCACGCACACGACGTCGACCAGTCGACGAGCCTGCCACCGGACAACCTAGAAGCGCTGGCGAGTGCGGGGCTCTACGGCGCCGGTGCGACGAGCGCCGAGGGGGGCTTGGACCTGGACCTCGCTGAGATGTCGGCGCTCGTCGAACTCCTGGCCGGTGCGTGTCTAACCACCACGTTCGTGTGGCTTCAGCACTTTCGACTGCTGCGCAGCGCGACTAGTCCCCAGGCCCCAGAGTTTCTTCGCGCCCAACTGGCTTCCCTCGTTCGCGGCGACATCAAAGGCGGCGTGTCGTTCAGCGCGCTTCTGCCCGGCGCACCACGCCTGATGGCCGAGCGATCGCACGCGGGATGGGTGCTCAACGGCGACTCCCCCTGGGTCAGCGGATGGGGCATCGTCGACGAACTGGCGGTCTTGGCGCGCACCGCGTCAAACGAAGTGGCGACGTTCGTTCTTGACGCCCGGGCGCGCGAGGGAATCGAGGTGACTCCCCTGCGCCTGTCGGCGATGAACGCGAGTGCCACGGTTACTCTGACGTTCCGCGACGTGAAAGTGACGCCGGAGCAGTACGTCGGCAGCGTGCCCTACGACGCGAGCCCCGAACGACCCGAAGCCCTCCGGGTGAACGGGTCCCTGGCTCTCGGTGTCGCCGGGCGCTGCGCGGAGCTCGTGGGACCCTCGGTGCTCGACGACGAACTGATACACGCTCGCCGGGCTCTCGATCGCGCCGACGTGGAGCGCATCGCAGATGCCCGCGCGCGAGCGGCCGAGCTTGGCGTACGCTGCGCCCACGCACTGGCCGTTTCGCGAGGGAGCCGCTCGGCGCTGCTGGGCGACGTGGCGGATCGATCAACCCGAGAAGCCTCACTCCTGCTCGTCTTCGGCTCGCGTCCCGCGATCAAGCACGCGCTGCTCGAGCGCCTGATCGGAACGTCGTGAGCCCGTTGATCGCTGCGATCGAGGCGGGCGGCACTAAGACGGTCTGCGCGCTCGGCTCGACCTTCGAGGAGATCAGTGCGGGGCCGCGACTGAGCGTCTCTTCGAGCAGTCCCCTCGAGGCGGTGACGAGAATTTTCGACTGGATCGACGATCAGCGCGCGGGCGCGACCCTCGACGCATTCGGCGTGGGAACCTTTGGGCCCGTCGACCTGCGCACCGCTCGCATCTGCGCGTCAACACCCAAGATCGCGTGGCGCGGGTTCAGTTGGCTCGAAGCGATCAAGAGTCGCTTTGGCGACGTCGCGCTCGCTCTCGACACCGACGTCAACGCCGCGGGGGTGGCCGAGTGGCGCTGGGGCGCGTCTCGCGGGTGCGAGGTGAGCGTCTACGTCACCGTCGGTACCGGGATCGGCGGCGCGCTGGTCACCAACGGTCAACCTCTCCACGGGCTACAGCACCCCGAGTTCGGACACATGGTGGTGCCCCGCGCCGCGGGTGACGACTTCTCTGGTGTGTGCCTGGCGCACGGCGACTGCCTGGAGGGACTGGCCAGTGGCGTCGCGATCGAAGAGCGCTGGGGCATCGACGGGTCCCAGCTGGCGCCCTCGCATCCCGCCTGGGATCTCGAAAGCGACTACCTCGCCTCGGCCCTCGCCAACGTCGTCGCGATCACCTCGCCACAGTCCGTCGTCCTGGGCGGTGGCGTCATGTCGGTCGAGGGGCTCATCGAGAAGGTCCGCACCGCCACACGAGAGCGCCTCGGGGACTACGTCACCTCTCGTGAGGTACACGAGGGCATCGACACGTACCTCGTTCCGCCCGCCCTGGGTTCGAGCGCCGGCGTCCTCGGTGCCTTCTCGCTGGGACTCGCCGCGCTCACCCGCTGAGCGGGGTGCGGCGTCTATTCGGTTTCGTCCTGCTCGATCACCGCGCGCGCCAGTCGCCGAGGGGCAACCAGCGTGTAGGACGTGCGCACCCACTCTTCGATCTCTCGCCAGCGCGCCGCACTGAGTCGAGCCGGCAGCGTCACCGACACCCAGGCGCTGCGGCCGAGCCCGTAGCCCGCGGGCTCTACGTGCGCGTCGGTCGCCACCACCGCCGCGGCCTCCTCAGGCCCGAGTTTGAGTGTGATCACCTTGGCGGCGAGACCGGCGAACACGAAGTTCTTCCCGGCCACCCGGAAGGTGGGTTCTCCTCCCCACGCCTCAATATCGACGCGGACTGTTTCGGGGAGTCGAGCCACGATCTCTTCGAGTCGCTCGAGGTTGCTCACGCCCTTAGCCTAGGGAGCACCCGTCGACTCCCCGGTAGGATTCCCAGGTCACCGATCGTGCGACGAGAGGAACGAGATGGCCGAACCAGCTCACCTGAATGGACGCCACCGCGACACGCTTGTGCAGATCTTCCAACACCCCACGAGCCACAACGTCGAGTGGCGCGACGTGCTCTCGCTGCTCGAAGCCACCGGGGAGGTCGAGGAGCGCCACGACGGGAAGTTCCGCGTGCATCTGGGCGACGCGAGTGACACCTTCACCCGACCCAAAGGCAAGGACATCGACGCCCAGCAGGTGGTCGATCTGCGACGTCTCTTCACGCAAGCCGGCTACGACCAGGTCGCCGCCCATCTCGGGGCCCAAAGCAAAGAGGACTAGAGGGTCTCGAGGGGCGAGTGGGTCTCGCCCGAAGGTCCGGCGCGAAGTGCGGACGACGTAAAGGTGGTAATCGCGATCCCGGCCAACAGCACCGGCACGAGAAACAGCGCCGTGCGAAGAGAGCTCAGCGCGGCCAGTCCACCAATCAACGCCGGGCCCAGAACGAACGCGGTGTAGCCGATGCCCGACACGGCCGCGACGGCTCGACCGGCGTGAACTCCGGGTATGTGGCCGCACGCGCTGAAGGCCATCGGCACCGTCAAGGCCAGCCCGACGCCCAGACACATCGATCCGCCGAGCACGCTCCAGGGGTGATCGATCCACAGTCCCAGCGCAGAGCCCGCCGTGGCGACGAGGGCAAAGACCGGTACGACGCGATGCGCACCGAAGCGGGTGGTCACGTGGTTGCCCGCGAACCGGGTGATCATCATGGTGAGAAGAAAGGCGGTAAAGCCCAAGCCGGCGATCACCGAGGTCGTGTGCAAGGAGTCGCGCAAGTAGACCGCGGTCCAGTCGGCGACCGCGCCTTCGCACAGCGAGTCCAAGAAGACAATGATCCCGAGACCCACGACCGCGCGGCGCCACACACTCGTGCGACGCGCAACCGGGCCCCGGATGCGAACCTGATGGTCAGGGATCATCTTGGTGGTGAACCAACCAACCACCACCAAGACGGGGATCGCGTAGATGAGCAGTTGCGTGCTGAGCGACCAACCGAGCCCGACTCCCAACACGCCCGCACCCGAACCCATCAGCGAGCCCAACGACCACGACCCATGGAAACCGGGCATCAGTGTGCGCTGGACGCGGGATTCCAGCGTGATCGCCTGGGCGTTCATCGACACGTCGAGCGATCCGAGAAACAGTCCCCACAGAAGGAAGGCAACGAAGAAGAGAGCCACCGAGTCGCCCAGGCCGATCAGCGGACCCGCGACGCAATACCCCACGAGGGCACCACGAACCATCGTGCGACTACCGAGCCGCGGTATCAGCCGCGAGGCCAGGATCATCGCGAGTATCGAGCCAATCGGCGCCCCGAGCAGTACGAGTCCGAGCGAGCCGTTTCCAAGGCCCAAGTGGGCCTTCACGTGGGGAATGTGCGCGGTCCACGAAGCGAAGAGGAAGCCCTGAGCAAAGAACACCGCCACCACCGCGCGGCGCGCGGCGAAGGCCGGGGGCGACCCCATCATCATCGATGCACTCCCGACCTCACGCGAAGAAGGCCGAGCCCTCAGGCGAGAAGGTCAATGTCTCGCGCCTCGCCGCGCGAGATGCTCACAGCTCCTCGCGGGCGCGCCGGGTCGCCTCGACGAGGTTCGTGAGGGTCGCGCGAACCTCGGGATACCCGCGCGTCTTGAGTCCGCAGTCCGGATTGATCCACAGGCGATCCGGCGCGACCACGGCGGCGGCGGTCGTGACGTGGCCCGCAATCTCGTCCACCGAGGGAACCCTCGGAGAGTGGATATCCCAGACCCCGGGCCCGATCTCGTTGTGGTACTCGGCCCGGGAGAGATCGGCCACGATCGCCATCTCCGAACGCGCGGCCTCGAGCGAGATGACGTCCGCGTCCATTTCGATGATGGCGTTCAACACGTCCCCGAAGTCGGCGTAGCACATGTGGGTGTGAATCTGCGTGTCGTCGCGAACGCCCGAGGTCGTCAGGCGAAAGGCGTCGACCGCCCAGGCCAGGTACTCCGCGCGGTCGCTCTGTCGAAGCGGGAGAGTCTCGCGCAACGCCGGCTCGTCAACTTGAATGAGCGCGGTCCCGGCCGCCTCGAGGTCGACGACCTCGTCGCGCAGGGCGAGCGCAACCTGTCGCGCAGTGTCGCCCAGTGGCTGGTCGTCGCGTACGAAGGACCAGGCGAGCATCGTCACCGGACCGGTGAGCATGCCCTTCACCGGTAGGTCAGTGAGGCTCTGGGCGTAGGTCGTCCAACGAACCGTCATGGGGTGAGGGCGCGAGACGTCGCCCACGATGATCGGCGGGCGTACGTAGCGCGACCCGTACGACTGGACCCACCCGTGGCTCGTAGCGATGTAGCCGTCGAGCTGTTCGGCGAAGTACTGGACCATATCGTTGCGCTCGGCCTCGCCGTGCACCAGGACGTCCAGTCCCAACTCCTCTTGAAGGGTGATCACGTCCTTGATCTCTTGACGCATGATCGACTCGTACTCGTCAACGTCAATTCGCTTGGCACCCAGGTCCGCCCGCGCCTGACGCAACGAGGACGTCTGGGGAAACGATCCAATGGTCGTAGTGGGCAGTAACGGCAGGCCGAGGCGTTCGACCTGCGCGGCGTGTCGTACGTCGTAGGCGTTCTGTCGTGCGACATCGTTCTTACTCACCGCCGCCGCGCGTTCGCGCACGGCCTTTACGTGCACAATCGCTGACGCCTCTCGCGCCGCCAGAACTTCGGCGTTCGCCGCCAGCGCGTCGGCGATCGCGTCGCGCCCCTTGGCCACACCCGTCGCGAGGGTGGCGAGTTCGCCCAATTTCTGGCGCGCAAACGCGAGCCAGGGCAGAATCTCGGGATTGAGTTTGGTCTCGAGGGTCACGTCGATGGGCACGTGAAGAAGCGAACACGACGCGGCCACGTCGAGCCGGCCAGCCATGCCCTTCAGTTTCTCCAGGGTTGCGAGCGCTGCGCTGAGGTTGGCCGTCCAGACGTTGTGTCCGTTCACGACTCCCGCAACCAGGCGCTTGTCGCCGAGACCACCCAACGCCACGATGGACTCGAGGTTCGCGGCCGCGGGACCGGTGAAGTCCATGGCGAGACCCTCGACAGGAGTCGCGGCGAGCACGCCGAGTGCGTCACCCAGACGGTCGAAGTACGAGGCGACCAGGATCTTGGGACGCTCCGCGAGTGCGCTCAGTCGCTCATAGACCTCGCGAGTGCGCGCCAGCACCTCAGCGGGCTGGTCGGTCACGAGAATCGGCTCATCGATCTGAACCCATTGGGCGCCGGCGTTCTTCAGTTCGACGAGCAGCTCTTCGTAGCGTGGCACGAGCCACTCGAGCAAGTCGAGTGGCGCAAAGTCCGACGGCGCGTCCGCCGAGGGCTTGGACAGCAGCAGATAGCTGAGCGGCCCCAGGATCACCGGTCGCGTAGTAATGCCAAGCTCCAGAGCTTCGGCGAACTCGGCGAGCGGCTTGGCCGCGTTCAAGCTAAAGAGCGTGTAGGGGCCAAGTTCGGGCACGAGGTAGTGGTAGTTGGTATTGAACCACTTGGTCATCTCGAGGGGGGCCACGTCGCCGGTGCCGCGCGCCATGGCGAAGTAGCGGTCGTACTGGCCCTGCAGCGTGCTCGTGTCTTCGACCGCGTCGCGGTGACGACTGGGAATCGCGCCAAAGAGCACCGACGTGTCGAGCACGTGGTCGTAGAGCGAGAACTCGTTGCTCGGGATCTCACCCACCCCGGCGTCGCGCAGCTCAGCTAGACGGGCCAGGCGCAGTTCGCGAGTGGTGGCGGCGAATGCCTCGGCGTCCAGACGGCCCGCCCAGTACGCCTCGGTCGCCTTCTTCAACTCGCGATTGGCGCCCTGGCGGGGGTAGCCGTAAATGGTCGCGATGGGCTCGGCGGGGGACGTCGTACTCACTGCACTCTCCTCGTTGTTGACGAATGACTTTAGTTGGTGAGGAGAAGTGCTAGAACGACTCGTCGAAGGCGACGTCTCCTTCGACACCGACTTGGTACGCCGAGACGGTGCGCTCGAAAAAGTTCGTGTGCTCGGCGACGTCCTGAAGCATCATGAAGTCGAGCGGGTTCGAGACCCCAAAGCGCTTGGGTATGCCCAGGCGTACGAGTCGCTGGTCGGCCACGAACTGCAGGTACTGGCGAAGGTTCGCCAGGGAAAGTCCTGATACGCCCTCACTGAGCACGTCCGCGGCGAACGCGGCCTCGACCTCGACAGCCTCTTCGATCATGGCGGTGACGCGGCTGGCGAACTCCTCTGTAAAGAGCGAGGGCTCCTCGCGACGAATCACGTCCACCGCCGCAAAGGCGAAGTCCATGTGACCGCTCTCGTCGCGAAACACCCAGTTGGTCCCGGCCGCCAGGCCATTCAACAGACCCTTGGAGCGCAGGAAGTAGACGTAGGCGAAGGCGGCGAAGAAGAACAGGCCCTCGATGCACGCGGCGAAACAGATCAGGTTCAACAAGAACGTCTGGCGATCGTCGGCGCTCTGGAGGGTATCGAGCTTGCCGATGGAGTCCATCCACTTAAAGCAGAACTCGGCCTTCACGCGAATCGACGGGATACTCTCGACGGCCGCGAAGGCGGCGGCCCGTTCGTCGAGGTCGGGCACGTAGGTGTCGAGCAACGTCAGATAGAACTGCACGTGCTGGGCCTCTTCGAAGAGCTGACGCGAGAGGAACAGTCGCGCCTCGGGCGAGTTGAGGTGCTTATAAAGGTTGAGCACGAGGTTGTTGGCCACGATCGAGTCGCCCGTCGCAAAGAACGCGACCAGCCGCTTGATGAGGTGCTGTTCAGCGGGCAAGAGGCGTTGGCGAATATCGACGAGGTCGTCGGTCCAGTCGATCTCCTCGACGGTCCAGGTGTTGCGAATCGCGTCCTTGTAGCGCTCGTAGAACTCGGGGTAGCGCATCGGGCGCAGCGTCAGATCCAGGCCCGGGTCAAGGATCGCGCGGCGCTCGGTGGCCGCTGTGGTGACGGGTGCAGATTCGAGTTGTTCCTCGCCGTAGGCGTCGGTATTGGTCAGGGTGGACATTATTCGCAAGCCTCACAGTGCTCAGGGTTTTCTAGGGAACAAGCGACCGCCTCGCGCTGGCTGCGCGCCTCGTCCAGCGAGGTCAACGTTGCCGTCGTCGACTCGACCCCAACGGTCGTCTTGGTGATACGAGTAGCCGGACGCGACCGCAGGTAGTACGTCGTCTTGAGGCCTTCCTTCCACGCGTACATGTACATCGAGGACAGTTTGCCGATGTTCGGTGACTCCACGAAGAGATTCAGTGACTGACTCTGGTCGATGTAGGGTCCCCGGGCCACGGCCTGGTCGATGATCGCCTTTTGGGGGATCTCCCACGCCGTCTGGTACAGCGCGCGAATCTCTTCGGGAATCACTTCGATGCCCTGGATCGAGCCCTCGGCCTGCTTGATCGCATCGCGTACTTCTTCGGTCCACAGACCCAACGCCTGGAGATCGCGCACCAGGTAGGTGTTGATCTGGAGGAACTCGCCCGAGAGCGTCTCGCGCTTGAAGAGGTTCGACACCTGAGGTTCAATGGCCTCGTAGCAGTTGGCGATCGAGGCGATCGTGGAGGTGGGAGCTACCGCGATCAGCAGCGAGTTGCGAAGTCCGTAGCGCTTGATGCGCTCGCGCAGCGCACCCCAGCGTTCCGGGTCGCTCGGCTCCACGCCCCACAGGTCGAACTGCAACTTGCCCTCGGCCGCGCGCGTCTCGCTAAAGGCGGGGTGCGGTCCATTGGCTTCGGCAAGTTCGGTGGAGCGCCACAGCGCGTGGAAGTAGATCTCCTCGGCGAAGCGGGCCGCCACGACCTTGGCCTCCTCGGAGTCGAAGGGCAGGCGCAAGCGGAACAACGCGTCCTGGAGACCCATCATGCCCAGGCCCACCGGGCGCCAGCGGTTGTTGGACGCCGAGGACTCGGGAATCGGGTAGTAGTTGATATCCACCACGCGATCGAGGAACGTGATCGCGGTACGAACCGTTTTGCCCAAGCGCTCCAGTTGCATCTGGCCGTTCTCGACGAACTGACCCAGGTTGATCGAGCCCAGGTTGCACACGGCCGTCTCGTCGTTGCTCGTCACCTCGAGAATTTCGGTGCACAGGTTGGACAGGTGAATGATCTCGCCGTTCTTGCCGGTCTGGTTACTGCGCTCGTTCGAGCGGTCCTTGAAGGTCATCCAGCCGTTACCGGTCTGGGCCAGCGTGCGCATCATGCGCCCGTAAAGCTGGCGCGCCGGCACCTGACGCTCGTAGAGCCCCGCCGCCTCGGCGGCGAGGTAGGCGGTACGGAACTCTTCGCCGAAGAGGTCGCAGAGTTCGGGCACCTTCTTCGGGTCGAAGAGCGACCAGACGAAGTCGTGCTCGACGCGCTCCATAAAGAGGTCGGGCACCCAGTTCGCGAGGTTGATGGTGCGCACGCGCCGCGCGTCATCACCGGTGTTATCGCGCAGGTCGAGGAAGTCCTCGATGTCGGCGTGCCAACTCTCGACGTACACGCAGGCCGCACCCTTACGCCGACCGCCTTGGTTCACCGCGGCGACCGAGGCGTCGAGGGTCTTGAGCCACGGCACGATGCCGCTGGACAGACCGTTCGTCCCCCGAATCAACGAGCCCTGCGAGCGGACCCGGTGAAAGGCAAAGCCAATACCTCCCGCGAACTTCGAGAGCTTGGCGATCTGGCTGTAACGCTCGTAGATCGACTCAAGATCGTCCCGGGGAGAGTCGAGCAGGTAGCACGACGACATCTGGGGGTGACGCGTACCCGAGTTGAACAGCGTGGGACTCGAGGGCAGGTAGTCAAGTGCGGAGGTGAGCGAGTAGAGCTCGATGGCCTCGTCAACGTTGTAAGCGAGCCCGCAGGCCACGCGCAACAAGAAGTACTGGGGTGTCTCGATGACCGAGCGGCTCTCGGGGTCGCGCAGCAGGTAGCGGTCGTAGACGGTACGCAATCCGAAGAACTCAAAGAGGCGATCGTTCTCGGTACGGATGGCGTCGTCAAGCTTGCGACGATTCACCTTCACGAACTCGGCCGTTGACTCGGCCACCAAGCCCAGGGCATGTCCGTAGGCGACTGACTGCGAGAAGGAGTGCAGGTTCTGGTTGCGCACCTCTTTGTCGATCACCGTCGAGAGCAGCCGCGCGGCCAGACGAGAGTAGTTGGGCTCCTCACTTATCAGAGCCGCCGCAGTGCGGATCGAAAGTTCGTCGAGTTCGACTGAGGACGCTCCGTCGCGCAGTCCCGAGATGGTGCGGGTAGCGACGCGCATGGGATCGACTCCACTGAGTCCCTCGGCGCTGCGACCGACGGCGCGCACGATCTTGTTCACGTCCACGGGCTCGTAGGCGCCGCTGCGCTTGAGAACCTGCATCACGCTGACGCCGTCCGCGACCGCTGTGGGACCCGACATGGACGGGTTCTCCGCCACATCCTCAGCTCGCTCGATCAGTACCATCTCTAGACTCCTCCCCACGGGCAAAACCACAATATCTAGTGGTTGGTCTTCTTCCGACCACTAGGGATAGGTGAATTACAGTAGCGTAACTACATCGATGGGTCAATAGGAAATTGACCAAATTCGCCCTCTCGTTTCACCTGGTCCAGGACCGTACGGCTCACTTATTGACGCGAGATTGTGATCACGAGGTGACGACCGGGCAAGTACGTCTGTCACCTTGGTGACCCACCCAACGGTCGCGGGCGACCGGCCCAGGTTCAGCGCAACAGGTTGAGGAGTTGGCCCTCAATCGTGCTGAGTGGCTCGACGCTGGCGTGGGCCCGACACAGAATCAACGCGCCCTCCACACTGGCAATCGCCGTCACGGCGACCGCGCGCGCCTTCGTCTCTTCGAC
>DATJUR010000100.1:0-18787 GCA_035502215.1 Acidimicrobiales bacterium
ATGAACCCTCCGAGCGGCGACCCGCAGGCGTCGGTCGCCTTAATCGAGTCGCTGGTGACGCTCATGAGCGACCAGAGTGCGCTCAACGAGTTCAAGCACACCAAAGTGGCGCTGTAGCTCGTTACTGGTCATAGGCATCGTCGCCGCTAACGTCTCGGTCATGTCGAGCGACACCTCTCGGGCGCTTAGTCGCGTGGGCGTGGTCGGGGCCGGTCAACTCGCGCTCATGATGGGAGAGAGCGCGAGGGACCTCGGGCTGTCGCTCAGCGTGCTGGCGAACTCGCCGGACGAGTCGGCGACCACCAGCATTGACGACGTCGTTCTGGGCTCGGCGAGCAGCGTCGAGTCACTGCGAGAGCTGGCCCAGCGCGTCGACGTCATCACCTTTGATCACGAGCTGGTGGACCTGGAAGTTCTCGAGGCGCTCGAAGCGGACGAGGTCATCCTGCGTCCCGGGTCCCGCGCCTTGCGATTCGCCGTCGACAAGGCCTTTCAACGACGCGCGTTCTTCGACAGCGGGCTCCCCGTGCCCCGATTTCTCGTGGTGCGCTCATCGAGGGACGACGCTCTCGCGGGGTTCCTCGACGAGCTCGGCGACGCCTGCGTCATCAAAGCGTCACGCGGTGGCTACGACGGTCGGGGCGTGGGTTTTCCCGCCACTCGCCACGAAGCCTTGTCGCTGATCGATGAGTTCGCGGTCTCCGGCGACGTACTGGTTGAAGAACGCCTCGCGCTGCGCGGCGAAGTGGCCCAACTCGTGGCCCGCGCGAGCGACGGCCAGACAATTCTCTATCCGGTGGTTGCGACCCTGCAGCGCGCGGGTATGTGCGCCGAGGTCCGCTATCCCAGCGAGCTCAACGAGCCCGAACTCATCGAGGTTCAGCGCCTCAGTGAGCGCGTGGCCGCCCTCGTAGAGAACGTGGGAATCATGGCCATCGAGTACTTCGTCACCGCCCAGGGTGTTCTCATCAACGAAGTCGCCCTGCGGCCTCACAACAGCGGGCACTGGACGATCGAGGGGACCACGACGAGCCAGTTTGCCCAACACCTTCGCGCGGTGAGTGGACTACCCCTCGGCGAGGTGATCCCCACCAGTGCCTTCGCGGTGATGGTCAACGTGGTGGGCGCCGAGAGTCCGGGCTCCCGGGAGGCTGCTCAAGGTGTACACGGCGTCTTTGTCCACGACTACGCCAAGTCGTGGCGCCCGGGGCGCAAGCTCGGACACGTGACCGCCCTGGGCGAGGAACCCGAGGGGCCGCGCGTGAGAGCATGGCAGAGTGCCCACGCGTACGGCACCCAGACTCAGGAGGCCTAGTGGCGTCGATCGTTGGCATCGTGATGGGATCTTCCTCGGACGAGGACGTGATGAGCGGGGCCGCCACCATCCTTGAGCGCTTCGAGGTCGAGTACGAGTGGCGCGTGGTGTCGGCCCACCGCACACCCGAAGCGATGTTGCAGTACGCGAGTGGAGCTCGCACACGGGGGTTGAAGGTCATCATCGCGGGCGCGGGGGGTGCCGCGCACCTGCCCGGTATGATGGCCGCCGCCACCACGCTGCCCGTGATCGGCGTGCCCGTCGCGCTGGCGACACTGGACGGTCTTGACTCGCTCTTGTCCATCGCCCAGATGCCCCGGGGTGTTCCCGTGGCGACCGTGGCCATCAACGGCGCGACCAACGCCGGGCTCTTGGCGCTGCGCATTCTCGCCATTCAGGATGAACAACTCGCTCAGCAGCTCGAGAACTATCGTCTCGAACTGGCCAGCGACGTCACCGCTCAGAATCACAACTTACGGGGACCGCGCTCGGACAGAGATTTACCAAAAAATTAGAGTTTCGACGCCTCACGTCCAATCTCAACGAACAATTTTGAACGGTTGGACCTAATCTGGATCAGTACCACCAAGGAGGCCCAGTGGGCATTTTCAAGCGCGCACAGTCGATCTTTCAGGCCAAGGCCAACGATGCCCTGAACAAGGCGGAGGACCCTCGTCAAACTCTGGACCTCTCCTACGAGCAACAACTCGAGAACCTCACCAAGGTCAAGCGCGCGGTCGCGGATGTCGCCACCGCAAAAAAGCGCATCGAGATTCAGGCCGAGCAGCTAAAGACCCAGGCCGACAAACTCGCCGATCAGGCCAAGGCGGCCCTGGCCCAGAACAACGAACCCCTGGCGCGCGAGGCCCTCACGCGCCGTGAAGCCATCGCGGCTCAGTTGCAGGATCTCGCGACCCAGCACGCCCAGGTTGACGATCAGTTACAGAAGCTCGAGGCAACGTCAACCAAGCTGCAGACCGAGATCGAGGCCTTCCGAACCAAGAAGGAGACCATCAAGGCCACCTACACCGCCGCCGAGGCCTCGACGCACGTCAACGAAGCGGTGAGTGGTATCTCGAGTTCGATGAACGATGCCGGAGCCGCGATGCAGCGGGCTCAGGACAAGGTGGCCGAGATGCAAGCGCGCAGTGGGGCCCTGGACGAGTTGCTCGCCTCGGGGGCGCTGACCGACCTGACTGGATCGAACGACGACATTCAAGCCCAGCTCGACAAGGTGTCCTCGCAGTCAGACATCGACGCCCAACTCGCCGCTCTCAAGGCGAATGGCACCACGACGGAACTGCCCATGGGTACCAGCACGCCGACCGAGGCCTCCTCAACCGAAAGCAACTAAGCGTGGCCAGCTCATCGAAGATCGAAACCGATCACAAACTAAACGTGCGCATGTTCCTTACGGGGCTCGCGCTCGTCGCCCTGTACGCCATCATCGTCTCAGTGATGATCAGCCTGGGCGTGTCGCTCGTCCTGGTGATCGTCATCGCCGGCGGTCTCTTGTTCTGCCAGTACTACTTCTCGGACAAGATCGCCATGTTCTCGATGCACGCCCACGAGGTCACGCCCGAGCAAGAGCCGAAACTTCACCAAATCGTTGATCGTCTCTGCCTGCTCGCCAACATGCCCAAGCCCCGAGTGGGCGTCTCCGAGATGGATATTCCCAACGCCTTCGCAACCGGTCGCAACCCCAACGCGGCCGTGATCTGTGCCACTCGTGGTTTGATGCAACGGCTCCCCGACGAAGAGCTCGAAGCCGTGTTGGCCCACGAGCTCAGCCACGTCGCCCACCGCGACGTGGCCATCATGACGATTGCTAGTGGCGTGGGAATCTTGGCGGGTCTCATCAGTCGCATCGCGCTCTTTGGCGCCATGTTTAGCGGGGGCGGGCGCGGAGGCCGCAACGGCGGCCAGAACATCGTCCTGTTGGAACTAGCCACGATGGTGCTCTCGATCGTGATCTACGTCATCGCCTATCTGCTGACGATGGCCCTTTCGCGCTACCGCGAACTAGCCGCGGATCGATCGGGTGCGATCTTGATCGGCAAGCCCAGTGTGCTCGCGAGCGCGCTGGTGCACGTGACGGGCGATATGGGAAGGATCCCGCGCAACGACCTGCGCAAGACCGAGGGCATGAACGCCTTCTTCTTCGCGCCCGCCCTGGCGGGCAACACCGTCGCCTCGCTCTTCTCGACGCACCCGTCCCTCGAGGTCCGTCTCAACCAACTGGCCCAACTCGAAAAGCAGCTCAACGGCTAGTGGGCCTGCGCGACACGATCTTTGGCCGAACCAAACAGGTAGCGCCGAACCTCGACAATCTCTTTGCCCTCACCCAGGCCGCCATCACCCTGGAAGCCGAGCTGGACATGGTCACCTCGGGTCAAGCGGGACTCTGTTTCAAAGCCGGTAGCGGCGAAGGAACTCTCACCACCGACGCCGACATCAAAGAACTGCTCGACTTTGACGAGACCAGCGACAAAGTGACCCTCTTCAAGGACGATCTGGGATTCGAGTGGTTAATCATCCACGATCCCGATCTGGAGTATCTCGTCACCCGGCTTCACGCGGCTGACACGTCGATGGTCGAACACGGCCTCGGGCCGCGACTGCTGTGTGCGGTGTTCGGCTTCGTTCCCAAGACTCCCCCGGGTGACGGAGATCTGCGACTGGTGTACCTGATGAAGCAGGGAACGTTCTATCCCTTTGCGCCCACCGGGCCCACCCAACGCAATAACGAACTCGAACTTCGAGTGCGCTCCTTCCTCAGTACGGATCTGCCCATGGAAAAGGACCTCTCTCGGTGGATGGCCCTGTGGAACGTGCCGGTCAACTAGGCCGTGGGATGCCGCCGTGCAGCTAGGTTGACTACAGACTGCGAGGAACCAGTGAACGACGACACAACCCGGCGCGATGATGAGAGTCCGCTGAGCGATGACGAACTCACCGCGCTCGCCCTCGCCGCTGACCCCGACGCCCCGATCGACCTCACTGCGAGACCGTGGTACCTCACGTCGAGTCTCAGTGGCCAACTCCTCCCCGAGTGGTACATGCCGGTGCCAATGTCCAAGGGACGCGGACGGCTATCCAAGGTTGCCGCCGTGTCGGTGGTGGTCGGCTTGGTCGTGGTGTGCGCCTTTGGGCTGTGTGTCACCTCGGGCTTCTTGCAGCTGGCGTAGCTACGGGTGGGTCATTTCGTCGGGGACGACCGCGGCGTCAAACTCTTCACCGGTGAGAAAACCCAGCTCGAGCGCTGACTCTCGCAGGGTCATGTGCTCCTTGTGGGCCTTCTTGGCGACCATGGCGGCCTTGTCGTACCCGATAATTGGGTTGAGTGCGGTCACCAGCATCAAGGAGTTATTGAGGTGACTTTGGATCGCCTCGTAGTTCGCCTCGAGCCCCTCCACGCAGAACTCGCGAAACCGATCGCAGGCGTCGCTGAGCAGATCGATCGAGTTGCAAACGTTGTAGATAATGACCGGCTTGCACACGTTCAACTCAAAGTTGCCCCGCGACCCGCCAATCGAGACCGCGGTGTCGTTTCCAAATACCTGAACGCACACCATGATCATGGCTTCGCTCTGGGTGGGGTTCACCTTGCCAGGCATGATCGAACTGCCCGGCTCGTTCTCGGGGAGCTGTAGTTCACCGATGCCGGCGCGCGGACCCGATCCGAGCCAGCGGATATCTTCGGCGATCTTGGTGAGGCTCGCGGCGAGGGTCTTGATCGCTCCGTGGGCAAAGACGAGAGCGTCGTGCGCGGCGAGGGCCGCGAACTTGTTGGGCGCGCTGACGAAGGGCTGGTGAGTGAGTGCGGCGATCTCGGCGGCCACCCGCTCGCCAAACTCAGGATGAGTGTTGAGACCTGTTCCCACCGCCGTGCCGCCGGCGGCGAGTTCGTAGAGTCCCGGCAACACCGCGTTCAGTCGCTCGAGATCGGCGTCGAGCTGGGCGACGTAGCCCGAGAGCTCCTGACCCAACGTGAGGGGTACCGCATCCATGAGATGAGTACGACCAATCTTGGTCACCTCGGCGTACGCCATTGCTTTGACGTTCAGAGCGTCACGCAGTCGCTGCACCGCGGGCACCAATCGACCGGAGATTTCCATCACCGCCGCAATGTGCATGGCCGTCGGGAAGGTGTCGTTCGAGGACTGGGACATATTGACGTCGTCGTTGGGGTGGATCGGAGTCTTTGAGCCCATCACCCCACCGGCCATCTCGATCGCCCGATTCGATATCACCTCGTTCACGTTCATGTTGGTTTGCGTGCCCGATCCCGTCTGCCAGATGCGCAGAGGAAACTCGTCAGACAGTTTGCCGTCAATGACTTCGCCCGCGGCGCGTTCGATGAGAGTCGCCTTCTCGTCGTCCAATTTGCCCAGCGCATTGTTGACCTTGGCCGAGGCCAACTTGAGCACGCCGAAGGCGGTAATGACCGCTGGCGGCATGGTTTCGGCACCGATTGCGAAGTGATGCAAGCTTCGCTCGGTTTGCGCTCCCCAATAGTGATCCGCCGGTACGTCAATGGTGCCCATCGAGTCAGATTCGACGCGAACGTCAGTCATTACCTCTCCTACTTCTTCCTGCTTTTCTTCGCCGACTTTTTCGATGACTTCTTCGCCGACTTCTTCGGTGACTTCTTGTTCACGGACTTCTCAGCTCGCTTCTTCGCGGACTTGGTGAGGGTCGCAGACGGCTTCTTCTTCGCAGTGACCTTCGTGGGAGCCTTCTTCGCGACCTTCTTGCTCGTCGCCTTTGCGGTTTTCTTGGCGGCGGACCTCGCGGTCTTCTTGGCCGCTTTGGCCGCCTTCTTTGCGCTCTTTTTGGCGGTCTTCTTCGATGTCTTTTTCGCTGCTGTTGGCGCGGTTTTCTTCGCGACAACTTTCTTTCCTGCCTTCTTGGTTGCCGTGGCCGCCTTCTTCAGTGTCTTCTTCGCGCTCTTCGCCGCTGTTGGTGCGGTCTTTTTCGCTGGAGCGGCCGCCTTCTTCACAACACCCTTCGCGACGGGAACCATCGGCGTCATGACGGTGACGTCGGGCAGCAAGTCGGCCCACGCCTGGTCGCCGTCGTAGAGCGCGATGCCCGCGATGAGGACCTGGCGCGCCACGGTGACGTCCTCGGCGCGGGGACCGTCGCCATTGCCCGGCACCTCGAGAATGAGGGGAAGGTTGCGAATGAGTGGTTGGCCGAGCAACGTCGCGAGACCTCGGGTGCCGATGGTGCCCTCGCCGATATTGGCGTGCCGATCACGGTTGCCGCCGAGTTCGATCTTGGAGTCGTTCAGGTGAAAGCATCGCAGACGACCGATGCCCACGCTCATCTCGATCTCTTTAATGAGACGATCGGCACCGGCGCGGCTCGAGTAGTCGAACCCGCTGGCCCAGAGGTGTTGGGTGTCGATGCACAGACCAAGTCGGTCGTCGTTGTTGCACGCGTCAATCATCATGTGAATCTCTTCGAGGGTGCGACCGACCGGACCGTCGATGCCCGCCGCGTTCTCAATGAGAATGGGACACTCGGCGACTCCCTCGGGCGAGGGATCGGCTTCGACGAACGCGCGCTCGAAAGCGTCGGCGATCTGGCGCACGACCGTGTCAAAGCCAGCTCCCTGGTGCGAGCCGACGTGTAAGACCAAGCCTGAGGAACCAATGCCCCGCGCCACCGAGAGATTGTGGATGAGACAGGCCACGGACTTGTCGTAGAGGTCGCGATCGCCGGTCGCCAGGTTAATGAGATACGTGGCGTGACAGAAGGTGTCGGTGATCGAAGGAGTATTTGCGGCGGCCTCGCGGTAGGCGGCGAGCACGTCGGGCGCGTACTGGGAGGGTTTCCACATTCGAGGGCTCTGGGTAAAGATCTGTATCGACGTCGCGCCCATCTCGACGCCAAGTTCCAAGGACGGGACGAGCTTGCCCCCGCCGCGTACGTGCGCACCAATGTTCATTACAGTGAACCTACTAGCCCTTATTTCAACTCGACCATGGGAGTTTTGTGACTGACACCTTCACCCCCGCGTCACGCGCCATATTTGAAAAGCGGGTGCTCGCCCACGTGGCGAGCCTCGATCCCGACGGATCACCCAACGTGACGCCGGTCTGGGTGGGCCTCGACGGGGACCTCATCGTGATCAATACGGCGCTCGGCCGGGCGAAGGCTCGCAACCTCGCTAATGATTCGCGCGTGGCGGTCTCGCTCACCGATCCCGACGATCCCCAGGCGAGCATCACGGTGCGCGGCACCGTGGTCGTCTTTACCACCGACGGGGCCGACGACGTCATCGACGCCTTCGCCAAGAAGTACACCGGGCTCGACGCTTATCCCTGGCGCTCACCGGGTGAGGTGCGCGTAACGGTCAAGATTCGCCCCGACCGGATCTCTCGTCAACCCGAGTAATCCTCGAAGTCGGTCAACTCGCTGCGTGCCTGGTGACGGGTCCGGCCGGCCTTGAGCCTCAACTCGGGGTTGATGAGTTGTCCGCCCTCAAAGCCCCACACGGTCAGGGGGCGCGGCGGCACGGGTCGGCTCACGACGCGGGTCAGGGTGGCCACCGAGTTCGACAGACTTACCTCGCGACCGCTCAGTAGCTCGCGCACGATCTGGGCGTGCTCGCTCACCCGATCGGGGGCGTCAATCACGACGTGGCGCAGGTCCACCAGGACCGCGAGGGTGCGTACGTCACGGGTCGCGACCTGGGCGGGATACCCATCGGACACGCCCAGCCACACGCCCACCTCGCGACTGAGATGGTCGCGCAGCGACGCGAGCACGACGGCGGTGTCGGCGTTGGCACACTCAAAGAGCGGGGTGGGCCCGTCGCGCAGTGACGCAACATCCCTCGCCGCCTCGAGTGTCGTGCGAAAGCGAACGAGTCGCACTTAGGGCTGCAGATCCTCTTTGGGTAAGCGTTCGATGTTTACGTCGCGAAAGGTGAGGATGCGCACCGAGGGCACGAAGCGCGCCGCGCGGTACATGTCCCAGACCCACGCGTCGTGCAGCGTGACTTCCAGCAGGGTCGGGGTCGCGTTGGACTTGACCTCAACGGCGACGTCGTTGGCCAGATAGAAGCGCCGATCGGTTTCGACGGCGAAGTCGAACATGCCCACGACCGCTTTGTACTCCTGAACGAGTGCGAGTTCGAGGGTCGACTCGTAGTCGTCGAGCTCTTCTTCGCCCACCAGCGACTACGCGCGCTCGTTGACGCGAAGTTCCTTGATCTTGGCGGCACGGCCGCGCAGCTCGCGCAGGTAGTAGAGCTTCGCGCGCCGCACGTCCCCATAGGACTCGACCTCGATCTTGGCGATCGTCGGCGTGTGGACGGGAAACGTGCGCTCCACCCCGACGCCGAAGCTGATCTTGCGCACGGTAAAGGTCTCTTGAAGGCCCGAACCCTGGCGGCGAATCACGACACCCTGGAACACCTGGACGCGCTGGCGGGTCCCTTCGACCACGCGCACGTGCACCTTGACGGTGTCGCCGGGACGAAACGAGGGGATATCGTCGCGAAGCGAGTCGCGATCAACGAGGTCAGTGGGGTTCATGAGAGCGGTCCCTTTCGGATCACGGGCTTTAGAAGTTTAGCCGTTCGCTGCGCCGTCAACCATCTCGGGAAATTCGTCGAGGATGGCGAGGTCCTGCTCGCTCAGTCCCCCACGCCTCGCCATCAGGTCAGGACGACGCGCCAGCGTGAGGCGCAGCGCCTGAGCCCGGCGCCAGCGGGCAATGCGCGCGTGGTTGCCCGAGAGCAGGATCTCGGGCACCGCTCGGCCGCGCACCTCGGAGGGCTTGGTGTACTGGGGGTACTCCAAGAGCCCGTCGCTGAAGGACTCGTCGAGACTGGACTCGTCATTTCCCAGACCTCCGGGCAACAGCCGCACGACGGCCTCGATAATGCACAGCGCGGCCAGCTCCCCGCCCGCGAGGACGAAGTCCCCCAACGAGATCTCATCGTCCGCCGCCAGGTCGAGCACGCGCTGATCGAATCCCTCGTAGCGCCCACTCAGCAGCGTGAAGCCCGAGAGTTCGCTCAACTCCACCGCGACGTCGTGAGTGAATGAACGTCCCGAGGGCGTGAGAGCGATCACCGGCCGCGCCATCTGGGGCGTGGAGTCCAGCGTGGCGAGGATGGGTTCAGCGCGTAACACCATGCCCGCTCCCCCGCCGAAGGGGGTGTCGTCCACGCTGCGGTGCACGTCGCTCGTCGCGTCGCGAAAGTCGTGGAGGTGGAGTTCAAAGAGGCCCCGCTCGTGAGCTCGACCGAGGACTGAAGTCGTGACGTAGTTGCGTACCGACTCGGGAAAGAGGGTGAGGACGTCAACGCGCAGCGTCACTCGAAGAGCCCTTCGGGCGCGTCGACCTCGACGCGGCGATTGGCCTGCACCGACACGACGAACGTGAGCGGTATCAGGGTTCCGGAGTCGAGCACCATCAGATCGCTCGCGGGATTGGCCTCGACTTGCACCACGACACCCCGGGCGCGGCCGTCCTGGTCAACGACTTCGGCGCCAAAGAGCTGATCGATCCAGATCACGTCGGGGTCATCGATGCGCGGCGCCGACAGCACCACGCCACGCCAGCGCTCGGCTTCCTCTCGCGTGGTGATGCGATCGAAGCTGACGAGGAAGCGGGTCTTTTGGTGAACGGCAGCGGCCACAACGACCAGGGGGCCCCGATCGCTGAGAAGAGTCTGACCCGCGCCGAGACGTTCGTGGCGATCACTCCAGAGGTCGACGAGTACCTGGCCGCGAAGACCGTGGGCCTTAATGATGCGCCCGACCTCGAGCGTGCCACGCTCGTCGGACATGGTTAGTCGATGATGTCCACGGAAGTGGTGACGTGGTCGCGAGCGCCCGCGGCAGCCACGAGTGCGCGTATCGCCTGGGCGGTGCGACCGCGTCGCCCGATGACCCGTCCCATGTCGCCCGCACCAACGCTCAATGACAGCACGACCTTGCCCTGGCGCTCACTGACCTCGACCATGACTGCGTCAGGGTCCTCGGCGAGTGAGCGGGCGATGAACTCCAGGACCGCAGTTGACGTGGCGGCCTTGTCGCTGCCCGCTTCGTTCACGTTCTCGATGACGTCGTCGTCATACTCGGCGTCGTCGATGGTGTTGATGTCCCCCGCGACGTAGTCGTCGTGCGACTCACTCACGTCGCGGCCCGTTCGGCCTTGGCGGCTTCGAACTGGTCGAGCGCACCGCTGGTCTTGAGTAACTTGGCGACCCGCTCGGTGGGCTGGGCCCCTTGGATCAGCCAGCGCACGACCTTGTCGTTGTCGATCTTTGTCACCGTGTCGGACTCGGCCACCGAGAGCCCCCGGGGCTGGTAGGTGCCCACGATCTCCAAGAACGCGCCGGACCGGGCACGGCGGCTCTCCGCCGCGACGATGCGATAAGTGGGCTGCTTTTTCTTGCCCATGCGCACCAAACGAAGTTTTACGGCCACAGCAAATTTCCCTTCATACCTGACGTGTCCACGCGAGACGGGCGAGACACCCGAGTGGAAAAGTTTAGCGTTGTTTGGGCGGAGTAACTCTTCCGCCCTTTTTCTTCTTGTTTTTTGCGCCGCGCGACGCGGCCGCACTGGCCATGCCGGCGCCCAACGCCTCAAAGCCCGCCGGTAAAGACTCTCCCTGGGCTCGTGCCCCGCGCGCGGCCAGGCTCGCCATGCGTCCGAGCCCGCCGGGCATCGACGGAGCGTTGCCGCTTCCCATCTGGCGCATCATCTTGCGCATCTCGGTGAACTGTTTGAGGAGTTGGTTCACGGCCGCCACGCTGGTGGCCGATCCGCGCGCAATGCGGGTGCGACGCGAACCATCGATGATCGAGGGGTCCTGGCGCTCGCGAGGGGTCATCGAGCGCATGATGGCCTCGACGCGGTTGATCTCTCCCTCGTCGATATTGCTCGCTGCGCTGCGCATCTCCTTGGTGACTCCGGGCATCAGCTTCATGATCCCGCCGAGCGATCCCATCTTGCGAACCTGATTGAGTTGGTCCAAGAAGTCGTCCAGGGTAAAGGTGCCGCTCATCATGCGCCCGGCCGACTGGGCCACCACGTCGGCGTCCATGGTGCGTTCGGCCTGTTCGATCAGTGACAAGACGTCACCCATGCCCAAGATGCGAGACGCCATCCGTTCGGGATAGAAGAGGTCAAAGTCCGCGATTTTTTCGCCGCTGGAGGCAAAGACGACGGGCCGACCGACGACTCCTCGGGCCGAGAGCACCGCTCCGCCGCGGGCGTCGTAGTCGAGTTTCGTCACGATCAGACCCGAGAGCGCGAGCGCGTCGTGAAAGCGACGCGCCGTGTGCACGGCGTCCTGACCGGTGACGGCGTCAATGACCAGGAACGTGTAGTGCGGCGAGGTCTCCTTTGAGATCGCGCGCACCTCGTCCATCAGCACCTCGTCGATGGCGAGACGTCCCGCGGTGTCGATGATCACCACGTCGCGACCAAGTCGCGTCGCCTCCTTCAGCCCCGCGCGCGCGACCGCTACCGGCGAAGACGCTTCGGAGAACACGTCGACTCCAACCTGGGCGCCCAATACGCGCAGCTGCTCCACGGCGGCCGGTCGCTGGAGGTCGGCCGCGATGAGGTAGGGCTGGCGACCCTGCTGCTTGAACCAGTTGGCGAGTTTGGCGGCCGCGGTCGTCTTACCCGCGCCCTGAAGTCCGGCGAGCAAGACAACCGTCGGAGGCTTGCTCGCGTAGGTGAGCGACAGCGCCGAGCCGCCCAGCACTTCGACTAGTTGTTCGTTGACCGCCTTGATGACCTGCTGGCCCGGAGAGAGGCTCTGGGACAGCACATCGCCGCGGAGCCGTTCGCGCACCGCGTCGAGGAACGCGCGCACCACGCCCAACTCCACGTCGGCTTCGAGCAGGGCCGAGCGCACGTCGCCCAGAGCGGCGTCGAGGTCGGCGTCGCTGAGTCGACCCTTGGAACGCAAGCTCGAACTCAGGCGCTCGAGGCGCTCACTTAGGGCGTCAAACATGAAGAAAAGGCTAGCGTTAGGTCCCGAGTAGCGAATCGACGAACTCGTCGGGATCAAACTCAACAAGGTCGTCGACGCCCTCGCCTACGCCCACGAACTTGACCGGAATACCCAGTTCGCGCTCGATCGCGATCACGATGCCGCCGCGCGCGGTGCCGTCGAGTTTGGTGAGCACGATCCCGGTGACCGAGGCGGCCGAGAGGAACTCTCGCGCTTGAGCCAGTGCGTTCTGGCCCGTCGTCGCGTCCAAGACGAGCAACGTCTCGACGACCTGTCCCGGCTCACGATCGGCCACGCGACGAACTTTGGCGAGTTCGTCGAGCAGGTTGGAGCTGTTGGCGCGCCGACCCGCGGTATCGGCAAGCACGAGGTCGTAGCCGCGAGCGTGCGCGCGACCGATCGCGTCGTGCACGACCGAACCGGGATCGGCGCCCTCGGTCGCGCGCACGATCTCGGAGTCCGTTCGCCTCGCCCACTGCTCGAGTTGATCGGCTGCGGCGGCCCGAAAGGTGTCTCCCGCCGCGAGCAGCACCCGACGGCCCTGGTCGTGGTTCCTCTTGGCCAGTTTGCCGATCGTGGTCGTCTTGCCCACGCCGTTCACACCCACGAAGAGCCACACCGGTACTCGCCCGGCACTCGCCGAGGTCGTCGTCGTCCGGTCGCCCGACAGAGCACCCGTGAGGATCGCGCGCAGCGCGGCGGCGACACCCTCGGGCGCACCGTTCTCTCGCAGATCGTCGAGGACCGCGTTGGTCATGGCGACGCCGACGTCGCTTCGCAGGAGCACCTCTTCGACGACATCAAGCTGGTCGTCGCTCACCGCGCCCGTACCCGCGAGTGTGCGGACGCGATCGAACACTCCTCTCGCCGGTGCGAGGCGGGTCTCGAGTGAGACCTCGGCGATAACCGGCATCGGGGCCGCGTCACTGACCAATACCTCGGGCATCGCGGGGCGCGTTGGGGCGACGAGAACTCTCGGTCGACGACGAGCGCGACGTACCGCCACGCCAACGCCAAGCACGACCACGACCGCGAGAACGATGTAGAGGGCGATCACGCCGTGTCTACTTCCTTGGGTCGAGTGACGCGCTGGCTGACGACCTTGGACGACGCACCGGGCACCATGGTGACGCCATAGAGCGCGTCGGCGGACTCCATGGTGCGCTTCTGATGGGTGACGATCAGCAACTGCGCGTCGTGGCGAAACTCCTCGACCAGATTGAGGAAGCGCTGCAGGTTCACGTCATCGAGGGCGGCCTCGACCTCGTCCATGAGATAAAAGGGCGACGGACGAGATCGAAAGACCGCGAAGAGAAAGGCGAGCGCGGCCATGGATCGCTCGCCCCCGGAGAGCAGTGAAATGCGCCGGATGTTGCGGCCCATCGGACGAACTTCGATCTCGACGCCGGTGTTGAGCGGATCATCCGGTGCGCTCATCGTGAGTCGGCCCTGGCCCCCCGGGAACAGCATGGCGATCAGTGACGAGAAGTGCTCGTTGACGTCGGCGAAGGCCGCGGTGAAGGTCTGCATGATCTCTTCGTCCAAAGCTCGCAGTACCTCTTGGAGCTCGCGGCGCGCGTGGCGCACGTCGCTCACCTGAGCGTCGAGCTCTTTGTAGCGCTCCTCTAAGGCGGCGAGTTCCTCGAGGGCGAGCGGATTGATCGGCCCCAACGACGTGATGCGCGCTTCGAGCTCCGCGACGCGCGACTCCAGCGTGACCCCCTCGGGCAGGTCCACCTCGGGCGCCGGTCCGATGTCGCGAGGCTCGACACCGAGGTCTCGCACGATCATTTCGTAGACGTTGGCCACTTTCACGACCAGTTCGGCGTGTTCGATTTCGTCACGACGGATCACCTCACTGAGGTCACTCAGGCGCTCATCGGCGTGGTGGCGGGCCCGGCGTACCTCTTCGAGGGTCTCGGCGCTGGCGCGCGTGGCTTCAAGCTGCTCGCGGTAGGTCGAGTCCATCGCCTCCTGGGCGACGCGAATTTCGTCGGACGCTCGCTCGACCAGAGTGGCCAGTCGCCCCAAGGCTTGCAGGTCGAACTCGAGCACCTGACGTTTGTGGGCCGCGGCCTCGCGCTCACCCGTTCGTCCCTCGAGACGCCCTTCGATCTCGCCCTGTCGTTGCTCGATGAGTCGGCGGCGTTCGCCCAGGCGAGCTTCACCTTGCGATAGGGCAGTTGAGTACTCATCGACCTCGGCTCGGCAGGCGTCGAACTCACTTCGGGCGCGCGCGAGTTCACCAGCTCGCTGCTCGCTGTCCTGCACCGTCGCTTCCAGCCCCGGAAGAGCCTCGCGCAAGACTCCCAACTCCTCGGCCAGGTGATCACGTTCGGAGAGAAGAATGCCCGCTTCATTTGACAACACCTCGATACTCGCCGTGAGCTCGGCGTGCTCCACAGAGAGTCGATCCACGTCGGCGCGAATTCGCTCAATCTCTCCGCGAACATGCACCACCGCCGAGTTGGCCGCGTGGTGTCGCTCCTGGGCTTGGCTGAGCCGAGAGAGCGCCTGCTCGCGACGTTCGCCCAGCGCCTCGAGGGCCTCCGCCAGCTCCTCGGCCGCCCGCGTGGCCTCCTCAATCGTCGCTCGAGTCACTACCTCGCGACCCGACGCCACGCGCCAGCCCGACGACGCGAAGCGGTCGCCCTCCAAAGTCACGATGGTGAGATCGGGATTGGCCAGGGCCACCTCGAGGCCCGATTCCCAGTCGCTCGCGATGAAGGCCCGCGCGAACAGCGCATCAAGAACTCGCGAGACGTGCGCAGGTGCGCTCGGCCTCGGGTGCACCATGTCGCGCAAGGCTCGCGTCCCCTTGGGCGCAACCGGTGGGGTCGCCTCGACGTCGCCCGCAGCCAGGATCAGTCCCACGCCACCTTCGCGACGAAGCGCGCTCAGGGCGGCTCGCGCGGAGTTGGCGCCGTCAACGACCATGGCGCCCACCGACGCTCCGGCCGCCGACTCCACGGCGCGCTCGCACCCGGTGTCCACCTCGATGAGCTCGAGGAACGAACCGAGCACCCCCTCCAGAGTGCCGATGATCGCTTTGCCACCCTCACCCGAGAGTTCTTCGAGTGCCCGGGCCAGGGTCTCGGCGCGCGCCTGGGCCCGCGATGCGCGGTCCGCCCCTTCGGCGAGGGCCAAGTCGGCGTCGCGACGCTCGCTCTGGGACTCTTCTTGGTCGCGTGCCGCCTCGTCGAGGATCTCGGTGGCGTCATTGAGGCTGCTCAGGGCCTCGGAGAGATCGTCCTGGGCGAGGCGACGCGTCTCAACCAACACGTCCAGTCGCCCTCGCGCGTCGTCGAGGCGCGCCCGCGCGCGGCGCTCGCCGTCTTGAACCGAGGTGAAGGATCGTTCGACCAGAGCAATCTGCTCACGCACCGCTCGCAGTGCGGCGGTGTCCTGCTCGAACGTGGTCGACCCTAACGCTTCGACCCGTGCTGTGACCTGCGCCAAGCGCTCTTGGGCCGCCGTGAACTGCTCGCGCAGTTCGCCCAGCGACAGCTCCTCGGCCCTCAAGGTCTCGAGATCACTGGATAGTCGCGCCGCATCGGCTTCGAGGGTCGCGATGACGTTCTCATCGGCCGAGGCAATGAGCGCTTGGCGTAGAGCGCGTTCGCGCTCTTGAATCACCGACGACGTGCCGCGGGCTCGCTCGGCCAAACCTTGCAGAGTACCCAGCGCCGACGCCAACACCTCTTCACGACGTGAGGCCATCTCCGCGGCGGCGGTGGTGGCCTGGGCGTCGAGGGTGACCAGTTCGTGACGCAGCTCGCGTTGTCGCACCGCCGACTCCTCGAGTGCCAGCTCCAGTTCCTTGCGACGGTGCTCGAAGTGCTCCAGGCGCGACGCAAACAGGGCGTGACGGGCGTCGCGTAGTTCGGCCTCTACGTCGGAGTAGCTGCGTGCACTGGCCGCCTGACGCTCCAGGGGTCGCATCTGGCGACGCACCTCGCGCACCAGATCGCCCAGTCGCTCCAGGTTCTCTTGGGTCTGGGCGAGTCGGCGTTCAGAGCGCTCCTTGCGACGGCGGTGCTTGAGGACCCCGGCCGCCTCTTCGATCACCGCTCGACGGTTCTCTGAGTTTGCCGACAGGATCGAGTCCAGTTGACCCTGGCCGATGATCATGTGCTGTTGACGACCGACGCCCGAGTCACCCAGGAGTTCTTGCACGTCCAGCAGTCGGCACGTGGTGCCGTTGATCGCGTAGTCGGAGTCGCCGTTGCGAAAGAGAGTTCGCGAAATCGTCACCTCGGCGCCATCGATCGGTAGGCGAGCCGAGGAGTTGTCGATCGTCAGGGCGACTTCAGCCCGCCCCAAGGCGGCGCGGTGGGCCGTACCCATAAAGATGACGTCATCCATACGCGCACTGCGCAGGGCGCGGGTACTTTGGGCACCCAGCACCCAGGTGACCGCGTCGACGACGTTGGACTTGCCCGAGCCGTTGGGCCCCACGACGGCGGTGACCCCGGGCTCGAACTCCAACACCGTGGTATCAGCGAAGGATTTGAAGCCCTTCATAGTCAGCCGCTTTAAAAACACGCACTGACGCTACCAACCTTGGGCTCGTCGCTCGCTGCTACGCCTGGCACTTCTCGCAGTAGTAGGTGGAGCGCCCCCGCACCGTCTCACGACGAATCAGCGCGCGACACTGTAGACAGGGCAGGCCCTCGCGGTTGTAGACCTGGTGAAACTGCTGGAAGCCGCCCTTGGTCCCGTCGGGGTCGACGAACTGCTCGTCGTCGAGGGTCGAGCCGCCGTGCTTGATTGCCTCGGTGAGGATCTCGCTGATGGAGCGGTGGAGTCGACGGATCTCGATGGTCGAGAGTGACTCGGCCGGTCGGTCAAAGCGCAGTCCGGCGGCGAAGAGGATCTCGTCGGAGTAGATGTTGCCAATTCCCGCCAGGATGTCTTGATCGGTGAGGACCGCTTTGAGCGGGGTCGTTCGACTTCGCATGATGGCGGCGAAGCGGTCCCAGCCGATCTGGTCTTCGAAGGGATCCAGGCCCAGGTGGGCCAGTTCGGGCACCGCCTTGCGCAACGCGAGTCCCTCTCCCCCGATGGAGAGTCGCGCGAACTTAGAAATCTCGGCGGGCGCGTCCCCCTCGGCGGGGGGGCTCGAGACGTAGAGCTCGCCGAAGGTACGCGGGTCCACGTACCGCAGCTCACCGCCCTGGGTAAAGGTGAAGACCACGTGGGTGTGCTTGGGCTTGGGGTCCTTGGGACCCTTGGCTCGCAGTAGCTGACCGCTCATGCCCAAGTGAACGACGAGGTGACAGTCGTTGTCGAGCCCGAGGATCAGGTTCTTGCCCAGCCGAGCGACACTGCGCACGCTGTGGCCCTCGAGCAGCGAGCGAAAGTCCTTGGCCGACTTATGGCGTCGCACCGCGCGGCCGTTGGTGACCGCGACCGCCTTGAACTTCTTGCCCACGAGGTCGCGCGAGAGGGACACCCGTACGGTCTCGACTTCAGCGAGCTCAGGCACGCTCGTGCTCTCGCCAGGCCGACCGCGCGGCTTGGCCCTCGGCACTCTTCTTCGAGCGCCCCTCGCCCACGGCCACCAGGTCGCCCACGCGCACGGTCGCCACGTAGGTGGTGGAGTGAGCGGGACCGTCGGCGACCACGTCGTAGTGAGGGGTACCCAGTCCGTGGGCTTCGGCCCACTGACGAAGGCGGGTCTTGGGATCCACGTCGCTCGGGGCGAGCGCCGCCTGGGCGACGTCTGCCGCCAGCGCGCGCTGGACGAACTCCTTAGCCCGGTCGTATCCGCGCTCGACGTACAAAGCCGCCACCACCGCCTCGAAGGCGTCGGCGAGCAGTGATGGACGCTCGGTGCCCAGCTCTTTTTTCACGCCGCGTCCCACCCTCATGACCGCACCCAGGTCGAGTTCTCGTGCGGCGTTCGCCAGGGCCGCCTCGTTGACGACCCGACTGCGCACGAGCGAGCCCGATCCCTCGTTGAGTTCGGGGTGACGCGTCACGATGAGATCCGCGATCGCGAGGTCCACCACGGCGTCGCCCAGAAACTCGAGACGCTCGTTCGACTCGACGTCGTGTTCGGCCGCGTAACTCGAGTGGGTCAGGGCCGTGAGGAGTAAGGCACTCGCGGGGTCAAGACCCAGCCGCGCGGCGACGGCGTCGCGGGTTGTGACCATGAGGCTCACGCCCCCTTAGACAACCTGTAGTTTGAGCGCGACGTAGTTGACGGCGTCGCTGACCGTGGTGAGTCCTTCAAGGTCTTCGTCGTCAATGTGAAACCCGGCCGCGTACGCCGCCAGGTTGTCCTCGAGGGCTTCGACCAGTTCAATTAGGGCGAGCGAGTCCGCTCCCAAGTCGGCGAAGGTGACGTCCTCGGGAATCTCGTCGGGGCTCTTTTCGAGGATCTCGGCCAGCTGGTCGCGAACCAGTTCTTCGATCGCGGCTCGGTCCAACGGTGCCTGAGTGTCAGCGCTCATGACGCCTCCTTGTGAA